>JAEWZS010000014.1 GCA_023458355.1 Bacillota bacterium | reverse complement strand
CCCCGGCAGCGTGAACGCGGGACAGGTCCTAGAGTTTCAGTACACGTTTACCTTAAGCAAAAAGGTGACCGCGGGCGTGAAGATGATTGACTTTATCGTGAATGCGGACGGCATGTGGCCTCCAAACGGTACCGGCTACTCCGATAAGATCAGCATATTCCTCACGGTCAACAAGGGCGCAAGCGTAACGGACGGCACAGGTACGCCTCCCGCCGTATCAACACCGAAGCTGATTGTTGAATCGTACACGTTCAGCACCGATAAGGTGTATGCGGGCGAAACGTTTGACGTAACATTTGTATTGAGGAATACCTCAGAAACCGAAAACATACAGAACCTGCAGATTCGCATTGCGGACGATACGAACACCATTTTGCCCGCGGCATCAGGCTCGAATACGCTCTATATTGCAAAAATAGGCAAGGGCGAAACATATACGGAAACTATATCATTACAAACCACACCGGGGGCGGAGGCAAAGGCCTATACGCTCGGCGTAGAGATGGATTATGAAGCGGCTTCCACCAAAACCGCCTACAAGGCATCGGAAAGCATTTCCGTGCCGGTGCTCCAAAAGATACGCGTCAAGGCAGACGAACCCGTCATTTATGACGAAGCATGGATGGGTTCACCGTTTTCGATGTACCTTGCGTTTTATAACCTCGGCAAATCTACCGTGTATAACTGCACCGTTACTGTAGAAGGCGACGGCCTTGCCATGGAAGTCGGCTACTTCGGCGGCAATGTGTCCTCCGGTGCGGCCATGAATGCGGACTTCACCGTAATTCCCTCCGTGGCGGGCGACATCAGCGCCAATGTGGTCATATCCTATGAGGATGTGTACGGCGAGCAGTACGAGCTCAAAATGCCTTTCAACATTTATGTAAACGACATGGGCGGCGGCGAGATTATCGACGGCGGCATGGAGCCTTTACCATTCCCCGATGATGGCGGCATGGTGGATGGGGGTATGAATGGCGGTATGCAGCAAGGTTTACCCGTGTGGGTATGGATCGTCATCGGCGTAGCCGTATTGGCGGGTGGGGCGGTACTCGTGATACTCCTAAAGCGCAGGCGTAACAAGGAGTTGGAGGAACTATGAAACTAGCGGATCTGCTCCGCATGGCATTCATGAACCTTTGGAGGCGAAAGCTTCGCGCCATTTTGACGGTGCTCGGCATGGTCATTGGCACGGCCTCCATCGTGGTCATGGTCTCGCTGGGCATAGGCATACAGCAGGCAACGCTTGAAAGCTTTCAAAATACCGGGAGCCTTACGCTTATCCAGGTCAGCTCCTATAAATGGGTGGAAAGCCCCGGCGGCAAAGGCCAAGGCACCTCTACCGAAACGGTGCTGAACAAGAAAAGTGTAGAGGCATTCAAACAGCTGACCGGTGTTAAAGCCGTCATGCCTATGATTACCGGCTACGGCATCATAAAAAGTGGACAGTATGTGTCGGATGCGAATATTTTGGGCATCGACGTGGAGACAGCCAACGAGTTCGGCATCGTGCTTGAAAGCGGCGAACTTCCGGGCGCTTATCACGGCGGCTCCAATTATGAGATGGTGTTCGGCAACTATATGCTGAGCAATTTCTACAACCCCAAAAATTACAAGCCGGCGCTCGATAGGGACGGCAACCCCAGGGTTCAAATTGACGACCGCTTTAAGATTACCTTCGATTATTCGAACATCTATAACTACGATAACTACGACCAATACGGGAACATCATCCCCAAAGGCAAGTTTTACAAAATCACCCCCGTGGGTGTGATGAGCGCTGAGTCCAACGATTTTTCATGGTACTGCCTGATGGATATCAACGCGCTTTTAAAGCTCGCCAAGGAAAACAAAAACTACATGCAGGTCGATACCGACAAGTACTACCAGGTATATGTGAAGTGTGAGGATATCGACGACGTAAAGGCTGTGAAGACCGCCATCGACGAAATGGGATACGGCACCTACTCACTGCAAGATGCCGTGGAGATGGCACAGGAAAGCACTGCGCGCATACAGTACCTGCTCGGTGCAATCGGCGGCGTATCGCTCCTCGTGGCGGCAATAGGCATTATGAACACGATGATGATGAGCATCTACGAGCGCACCAAGGAAATCGGCATCGTCAAGGTGCTTGGCTGCCGCATGAGCAATATCGCTTCGCTGTTCCTCACAGAATCCGCCTACATCGGCTTGTTTGGCGGCGGTATCGGGTTAGGGCTAAGCTATGGCCTCGGGTTGCTCATCAACATGTTCGTTGCAGACTCAGGCTTTAAGAGCGTAATCCCGCCGTATCTCGCCATCGGCGCTGTGGTATTCTCCATTGGGGTTGCTATGGTAAGTGGCCTTTATCCCGCGCTTCGCGCCATGCGACTAAGCCCGCTTACGGCAATTCGAGCGGAGTAGGGGAGTTGTAAAAAAGAATATGTGCCCGTCGCATGATATGCGGCGGGCACATTTGATTTACTCTCCAAGCTTTTTTTGCATCTTCAGCCGATGCAGCGTTTTGCGCACGGGAATTACGGCAAGCTGGAAAAGGATAATCAGAAAAGTGAAAACGCATACGCTTGACAGTGAGTAAGGATGATTGATGTAAAACCAACGGAGACCAATTTGGTATTGCGTCCATGAATGAAACAGCCAAAGCAGAATCCATGCAGCATAAAGTATGGAAAGCACATTCGCCATCGTCAAAATACGCTTGAAATGCTTGATTTTTGAGCCCGTATCCGAATAAAGCTCAAACGCTCCGAGAGAGGCAGGGCGACGAAAATATACCCAGCGCCCATAAGAACCGATGAACTCCACGCCTGTTTCCTCTAAAAAGCGGATGTATGCTGCGCTTTCCGCATGGTCGGGTATGTGCTCCAAAAGCTCTATGCGGTATATATACGCGCCCGGCGCGCCCTCTTGAAATGTATAGCGAATGCCCGCCGTATCCGTGAGCTGCATTCCCTTTGAGGACATTTCATTAAGCCAAAGCTCTTCTTTTTCGTGCTCGCCTATGCTGAAGTAACGATATACTTTATGCTTCATTTTGCCTGTCCTCCCACAATACGTTCGCCGTTTTCTAGTAATTCCTTTAAGCGCTTGAGCTCCGCGTACACAGCCTCTTTGCCGCTATTCGTAATTACATATTCCTTCTTTCTCGAGTAGCGCTCCCCGGGGAGAGCGCTGATCCACCCACGCTCCAAAAGTGTGGTGATTGCACCATACAGCGTGCCCGCCGCAAGGTTGACCCGGCCGTTGCTCAACTGCGATACGTTTTGCATAATGCCGTAGCCATGCATGGGCGTAAAAAGGGAAAGCAAAATATAATACACTGCTTCGGTTAGCGCGAAACTCTCTTTTTCATCGTGCATGGTATCCTTCCTTTCGCCTTGCTATCGGGAGGCGTTATATCGGGTGGCGATACAACTATATCGTGAGCCGATATAGTTGTCAACAGGTTATATAAAAAAGTCGGCAAGATCAGGAATCTGTCGCAATTTGTTCACAACGGGTTTCCATAGTTGGTGTATTTCTCCTTTTGTCGATAGGATATACTGAGTGTATCAAAACAAGGAGGAACGAGCGATGTGTGAGAAGAAAGAAATGAAAGCCAACGAGCTAAATCTTGAGCAGGAAATCATGTTTGAAGAAGCCGTTTGCTCCCATGAATTTTCGGAGGGCTGCAAGGAACCATCTGAAAGATAATTAGCATTTATTCGCGGGCGATGTCCGCTTCGACCTATATAGTTGAAACAGTACCGTTTGATATGCCAAAAGTCAAACGGTACTGTTTTTAGTAAGAAACGGTGCGCTTTTATGTGTATTCTGATAGAATGAGCATGTAAGAATATAGAGTGAGAGAAAAGAGAAGGGAAATCTATGGACAGGCTCAGAGACAAAAAGGGTTTCATCATCGACATGGACGGCGTGATCTACCATGGCAACCGCATCCTGCCCGGCGTAAAGGAGTTTGTGGACTGGCTGTATAGGGAAGACAAGAAGTTTTTGTTCTTAACCAACGCAAGCGGAAGATCGCCCAAGGAACTGCAACTTAAGCTATACCGCATGGGGCTCGAGGTAGACGAAAGCCATTTCTACACAAGCGCGCTTGCGACGGCAAAGTTTATAAAGAGCCAGTGCCCGGGGGGCAGCGCTTATGTAATAGGCGAGCCGGGGCTTCATAATGCACTTTATGATGCAGGCATCACCATCAACGACGTGGACCCCGATTATGTAATCGTTGGCGAAACGGATAACTACAACTACAATGCCATCACCCGTGCCATACATCACATCAGACACGGTGCAAAGCTGATCGGCACCAATACGGATTTGACAGGGCCAAGCGAAAACGGCATCATACCCGCGTGCCGCGCACTCGTTGCACCCATTGAGGTTACAACGGGGAAGACCGCGTATTTTGTGGGTAAGCCCAATCCCCTCATGATGCGCACGGGTTTACGGATGCTCGGTGTACATTCCGAGGAAGCCTGCATGATAGGTGACCGCATGGATACGGATATCATCGCCGGTATCGAAAGCGGCTTAGATCCTATTTTGGTGCTGTCGGGCGTAACCAAACGCGAAGATGTGGAAAACTACCCTTATCGCCCGCGGCTTATATTAAACAGCGTCGCCGATATACCGACGTTGGTGGAGTAGGGGAAGGAAGCAAATAAAGTTTTATAAAGCAGGATCGGGCTGATCCTGTTTTTTTTAGTTACGGTTGAATGGTGTAGGGTGGGATGACCTCATCCCGCTGTGCAGGTTCGGTTTTCTGCGGGATGGATAAACTTTACGATGTGGTTTTAGTAGGGGCGAATTCTATATCCGCCCGCCAAAGGTTGGAAAGGGTGGGCATAGTTTCCCCACTGTCATTTCGAGCATAGCGAGAAATCCCCTGGGACTATAGATGTAGCATCGGTATGTGCTTTACTGTTCTGCATTTTCTGCGGCTCCATGATGGGGAATATATTCATTGAAACTTATACGATTGGCGTTAAGGGGCCAGGGGGGATTCCGCATTAAGCATTTGCAATGCATAATACTAAGGATGTTTCGCCTGCGGCGAAACCCTGGGGTTCTAAAAAGGCGTCACAGGCGCCTTTTTTGGCGCTTTGGGCCAGCGAACCCGCTGATACGGCTAAACGCCGTCTCAGCTCCTTTGGCCCCTTAACAAACCCCTAACCCCCTTAAAACGGCCACTGCGTGGTGCTTGATGGCAACGGGGGTGTTGCAGTGTATCGGTGCCGCTGTAGGGGCTGGCCTCCGGACAGCCCGCCTTTCCTGAACCATGTAGGGGATTTCTCACTTCACTTCGTTACGTTCGAAATGACAGTGTTTAACGAGCACACCTCTATGCGCCATCTGTCATTTCGAGCGAAGCGAGAAATCCCCTTCGAGCTATAGCAAAACCTCCAAAACAATCAACGTAATATCTAAAAGAATCAGCAGATGAAGTACAATGTGATATAAATCAGGAACAAGACGTTTTTCGCTTAGCGGAAACAAGCGGACCGTATTATGAAAACACTTGTTATAACCTTGCAGCTTTTTCTCCGAGACTCCGAAAATGGTGTAGTACCAATGGCAGAAAAACTGCACGATTATCCATAGGGCAAGTGTACCAAGAAGTATCCAACGTCCTACCGGTTTATAAAAGAAGTAGGATAAAAGGGCGCAGCTATACAAAAGAAGCATAATAAACTCGGCGCTTTTCACGCCCTCGCCGTCCACCAAAACATGGCTGCCGATTTTATAGGTCACAATACAGCCGAAAAACCAAACCATCAATAAAGCCGATACAATGATAATTGCCGTTCCCATACCGTTTTCCTTATATATGTTGTAATTCTCTATACAAAGAATAGCAAAACAAAGGGTGTGCTGCAACACATCAATCGGCTTGTGCTTAGTTTGTACCGCCATTTCTTGTGGCTCCATGTTGGAGATTTCTCACTTCACTTCGTTACGTTCGAAATGACAGTGTTTGCTCGGGCGTGACTTCGTGTTCCCGCTGTCATTTCGAGCGAAGCGAGAAATCCCCCGGGACTATAGATACAACATCGGCACACGCTTTGTATATCCCGTAATTTTTTGCGGCTCCATGCGGGGATAACATATTCATTGTAACTTATACGATTGGCGTTAAGGGGCCAGGGGGGATTCCGATTTCCCCCCTTCGGCCCCTTAACAAACCCCTAACCCCCTTAAAACGGCCACTGCGTGGTGCTTAATGGCAACGGGGCGCTGCAGTGTATCGGTGCTGCTGTAGGGGCTGGCCTCCGGACAGCCCGCCGTTCCTTTGCGGGGTACACAAGGGGCGCCGCCCCCTACACAAAAAACTACGGAGTAAAACTGCCGACATCCCATTTACCACAAAAGGCGTCCGCTGTCCGGACGCCTTTTATAAAACCTAGGTTTTATTAATTTTAACCATAAAATTCTTTTGCTACTTTTCTTATAAGAAAAGTAACGTACCCCGTACCCCATTACACCTCAGGCAGTTCCTTCTGCTTAAGCGCGGCTTTCAGCAGCTTCACGGCGTTTTCCACGTCGTCCATGCTGGCGGTTTCCACGGGGGTATGGATGTAGCGGGTGCCGATGGAAATACAGCCTGCAAGCACGCCGTCTTTGGTGCGCTGGATGGTGGAAGTATCGGTGCCGCCTGCGCGGAGCACTTCATGCTGGTAGGGGATACCGTTTTCCTCGGCGCACTTTTTCAAGAATTCGCGCACGATTGTGGGCACGATAACGGAGGAATCCATCACCTTTATGGTGGGGCCGTCTCCTGCGGTTACGCTCATCGCCGGTGTGCACTTGGGTGTATCGCCGGTGAGGGTCACGTCTAAGGCGATGGCAAGATCGGGCTCAATGGAATGGGCGGCGGGGCCTGCACCGCGGCAGCCGACTTCTTCTTGCACGGTGAACACGGCGTATACGTTGTGCTCGGTCTCCATGGTGTTAAAGGCTTCGGCGGCAATGGCGCAGCAAAGTCTGTCGTCAAGAGCACCGCAGGTAATGAAACGGCCCATTTCAAAGAAATGAGGTGCATAGACGGCTACATCGCCGATCTCAACCTTTGCTTCGGCTTCCTCTTTGGAGTTTGCGCCGATGTCGATGAAAAGCTCGGCAATACCGGCTTCCGCCATGGTCTTTTTCTCGTTTTCGTAATAGGTCACGCCGCGGGTACCGTTTTCAAACATCACCTCGCGTGCAATGCTCACAATGGGGCTTACGCCGCCGACGTTGGAGACCTTAAGAAAACCCTTGTCGTCGATATGGGTGACGATAAGGCCAATCTGATCCATGTGCGTTGCAAGCATGATCTTCTTGCCGGAGGTTCCTTTTTTGTAGGCAATCAGGTTGCCCAACGCATCGTAATACACCTTGTCGGCATGGGGAGCAACGTAGGACTTAATGACCTCTGCGCACGCGCGTTCGCGTCCGGAAGGTCCGTAGGCTTCCACGATGGATTTAAGCATGTCTTTAAACATTGGTAAGAACCTCCTCAAACGTTCTGTTAACTAAAAAGCTGTGCGCAAGTTTATAGGCGTTTTCAAAGTCTGAAACGGAAGCGACGCTCGCGGGGGAATGGATGTAGCGACAGCCTACAGATATGCCGCCGCAGACGACGCCCGAAAGGGATTTGTGAATAGCACCTGCGTCGGTGCCGCCTCGTGTGCCTTTGCGGAGCTGGAAGGGGATACCTTCTTTTTTAGCGGTTGCACGAAGTGCGTTAAACATCCGCGGAAGCACCATGGTACCGCCGTCCATAACGGAGATGGCAGGGCCAAAACCGACCATGGTCACATACTCATGACCTTCGGATTTCGGCATATCATTGGCGGTCGTCCCCTCTAAAATGAGCGCAAGCTCGGGCTTAGCGTTGTAGGCTGCGGTTTTTGCTCCGCGAACGCCAACCTCTTCCTGCACGGTAAATACCGCGGTAAAATCGCAGTCGTAATCGTTTTTAAGAAGCTCAAGCAGTATGGCGCAGCCGCAGCGGTCATCAAGCGCCTTGGATTTTATAAGCCCGTCGCCGAAGCGCGAGAAATTGGCCGGGAAACTTACATAATCTCCGAGCTTTACGTATTTTTCGGCATCCGCCTTGTCTTTTGCACCGATGTCGATAAAAAGATCCTTATGCTTGAGGGCGGCTTTAAACTCCTCACGCGTTTGGAGATGGATTGCCTTTGCGCCGATGATGCCGGGTACAGCGTCGGGGCCGATGAGCACGCGCTTTGAAACCACAACGCGCGCATCGAGGCCGGTCTGTGCATAGGCAATAAGTCCGTCGTCGCGAATGCCGCGCACCATCATGCCTACCTCGTCCATGTGTGCACAGGCCATAATGCGCCTGCCTTTGCCGGGTTTGTGGACATAGAGGTTGCCCATGGCGTCGGTTGTTACATCGGTCGCATAGGGCTTTACGGCCTCTCTGATATAGGCGCGCACGCGGCCTTCATCACCGCTTACGCCGCTTAGGTTGCAGAGCTCTTCTAGTCTTTGAAGCATAGCGTTTCCTCCCAATCCTCACCGATGCCCATCAAAAATTCAACGAGCAGTTTGGAGCAGTTGCGAAGGGTATCGAGGCTCATTGTTTCTACGGTCGTGTGCATATAGCGCACGGGCACGCTTAGAAGCCCCGTGGGGATACCGCCGCGCTCGACCTGTATTTCCCAGGCGTCGGTGCCGGTATGGCCCATGCAAATTTCTACTTCCCAACTTATGCCGCACTCTGTCGCGGCGTCGGTCAGGCGTTTGTAGATGTTGGGGTGGATGTTGGAACCTTTTGCGATGGCAATCTTATCCATTTCGCAAACATTCATGGGCTCAACACCGGGCGTAGGCGCATGGGTTACGTCCATGGCGACGCCGATATCGGGATTTATACCGTAGCTGCCTGTTTTTGCACCAAAGCTGCCGCGCTCCTCCTGCACCGAGGCACAAAACACTGCCGTACAGTTGAGCTTGCGGCTTTTCAGCAAATCGAGCGCCTCAAGCATGGTTACAACAAGTGCGCGGTCGTCAAATGTTTTGCCTGCGGCACGGTTGTTTTTAAGCTTTAGCGGGAGCTGCGGTGCAAATGTTACGGCATCGCCCACATTCACAAGCTCTTTTACCTTTTCGATAGGTAAACCGAGATCGCAGCAAAGGTCTTCCATTTTATAGGCGGAATCGCGGTCTTTTTCGTTTAGAAGATGCGGCGGTATCGCACCGACAATGCCCTTAATGGGCTCCTTACCGTATACAAGGACCTCAGAGCCCGGGAGCACACGCGGGTCTACACCTGCGACGGATTGGATTCTCAGCATTCCGTTGTCTTCGATTTTGGTTACGACCATGCCGATTTCGTCCATATGCGCCATGATGAGCACTACGGGTTTACCTTCGCCGACGGTCGCGAATACGTTGCCGAGCTTGTCGCGCTTAACGTTTTTCGTGTAAGCGCTGAAATACCGGCTTACAGCGTCCGCTACGCCATGCTCGCTGCCCGATACGCCCGACGCGGTCGTGAGTGTGGACAGCGCTTCAAACATATCCATATGCGTTTCTCCTTGCTTTGAATGTTTCAACATAGGTTTTGAAAGAATATAACATTGCTATTATATCATTTTAAAATGCATTGCGGGAGGGAGATTGGAAATATATCGGATGAAGTTCCGGCTCGGATTTAACGAAGATTTGACAAAGTTTTTACCAGCCCTTGCGCACAAGGTGAATTTGGTGTATAGATTAATGGGGACCTTTGCGCGTATATGTATCGAATCATACGTCCGGGGTATGCTTTAACCAGAAACGAGGTAACATTTCATGCAGTTTTCCGAAGGTGTCGTGCCACTTGGAGAGTTTATTGCAGAGCTCGGGCGAAATCCGGCACTCTTTCTCACGGTGTTGTTGACGCTTGGCGTAATTATGGTAAACGGTTGGACGGATGCTCCAAACGCCATTGCGACCTGCGTTTCCACACGCTCCATGTCGCCACGTGCGGCCATCCTAATGGCGGCTGTGTTAAACTTCTTAGGTGTGTTGTTGATGACCTTCATCAACAAGACCGTCGCCATGACCATCTATAATATGGTTAATTTTAACGGCAACGCCACGGACGCAAACATTGCGCTTTGCGCGGCCATGTTTTCCATCGTCATCTGGGCGACCGCCGCGTGGAAGTTTGGCATACCTACAAGCGAGAGCCATGCGCTTATCGCGGGCATCTCGGGTGCCGCAATCGCGCTTCAGGGAGGTATTTCGGGCATCAACGGCTCGGAGTGGATTAAGGTCATTTACGGACTGCTGCTTTCTACGTTTTTAGGTTTCGGCATGGGATTTTTAACGACGAAACTTACGGAATTCATTTTCCGCCGTGTGGACAGGCGCAAGACCGAAGGGTTCTTTAAGGGTGGCCAAATATTCGGCGCGGGGGCAATGGCGTTTATGCATGGCGCGCAGGACGGGCAAAAATTCATAGGCGTATTCCTATTAGGCACATTTCTTGCTACCGGCAACGCAGGCACGACCGATTTTGCAATCCCTATATGGCTTATGGTAATCTGCTCACTCGTTATGGCGCTCGGTACTTCCATAGGCGGGTACCGCATCATCAAGTCCGTCGGTATGGACATGGTGAAGCTAGCTAAATACCAAGGCTTCTCGGCAGACGTAGCCGCAGCAAGCTGCCTTCTTTTAAGCTCCCTAACCGGCATACCCGTGAGCACCACGCACACAAAGACCACCGCCATCATGGGCGTAGGTGCATCCAAGCGTCTTTCCTCGGTAAACTGGGGCGTGGTAAAAGAAATGGTGATTGCGTGGGTATTGACTTTCCCGGGCTGTGCTTTAATCGCATATTTGATGGTCAAGCTGTTCCTCGCCATATTCTAAGCGAGGGCGGCTTTCATTTTTATTAGGAGGAGTATTCTTTATGGCAAAAAAGGTAGATTACTTTGCGGAGATCGAGAATTTAATGCACTATGCGTGTGAAGCCTCCGCGTACTTAAACAAAACCCTCGGGGAGTTTGACCCCGAAAAGCTGCATGAATGTCTTGAGGCTATGCACAAAATTGAGCATACCGCGGACATGCAAAAGCATGATCTTATGGCTAAGCTCGTAGCGGAGTTCATCACCCCGATCGAGCGCGAGGACATTTTGGTTATACTCCAAAAAATCGACGATATCACGGACTCCATCGAAGAGGTATTAAGGAAGGCGTACATGTTCAACATCGCTTCCGTCAGGCCCGATGCCGTGGAGTTTGCACTCATCATCGATCAGTGTTGCGAGACGACACGGCTTGCGCTTTCGGAATTCCATGATTTCCGCAAATCCAAGCTCATCCGCGATCACATTATTCAGGTAAACGAATATGAGGAAGCGGGCGACAGGCTGCACCGCGATTCCATTCGCCGTCTTTACAGCAGCGAGCAAAACCCCGTTGCCGTACTTGCGTGGACGGAAATGTACGATTGCCTCGAGCGCTGCTGCGATGCTTGCGAGGACGTGAGCGAAATGATAGAGACGGTAATGATGAAGAACTCCTAGCGGAGTCGCACATGTGCCGTTCCGTCACATGCGCGAGGGTCGCTGTGGCGGGTTTTTCAGCAAACGCCTGCACCTACGGTGCGGTCGGCGTTTCCTGAAAGGAAAGAAATCCTTCGGATTTCAATCCGTTTCGGCGCGCATGTCGCCGAAGCCGGAATTTAACCTCCGGAGGGTTCTGACCCTCCGAACCACCCCGTAGGGGGCGGCGTCCTCGACGCCCCGCGATAATAACCGTATTACCGACAGCGGGATGATTGCATCTCGCTTTTTCTATCTGCGGACGCTCCCAACTGCCCTTTATTTATGGTACAATATTTTTATCTATTGCGTACAAAGGAGACCCCATGACTGACAATAACCTCAACATACTGTTCGATACGGGCATACTTGCCATTTGCCGCGCCATACCCGAGGACAAACTTTTTCTTTGCGCCGATGCGCTTATTGAAGCGGGCATAAAATACATGGAGGTCACGTTTGACAATTCTTCCGGCCCCGAAAAGACCGAGCGTGCACTTTCCTCGCTATCAAGCCGCTATGAAAAAGAGCTCGTCATCGGTGCCGGTACGGTGCTTACTTTAGAACAGCTTTCCCGTGCGAGAGACGCAGGTGCAAAATACATCGTATCTCCCAACTGCAACGAAACTATTATCAAAAAAACCAAGGAATTGGGGCTAAATAGCGTGCCCGGGGCACTCACGCCAACTGAGATTGCCATGGCGTTTGAAAGCGGTGCAGACCTTGTTAAGCTGTTCCCTGCGGGGCTTTTTGGTGAGGAATACTTCCGAGCGGTGAAAGCGCCTTATAAGCATATCCCGCTTGCGGCTGTAGGCAACATCACGCCTGAGAACTTTACACCGCTTTACAATGCAGGTGCTGTGGTGTTTGGCATAAGCTCAGGCATATTCGAAAAGGAGGCCGTAGAGGCGGGCGATTCTAAGCGCATCCTTAGCCTTGCCAAGCTTTATAGAGAACTTTTTGACACAGCGAAAGAGGCATAAAAATGAGGCTGTTTATCGGCATCGAACTCCCCAAGTCGTTTAAGGCGGAATTATTGCGCGTGGAAAATGAACTTAAGGCGATGGGGGCAACCGGCCGCTTCGTTCCGGAGGACAATTTTCATATAACGCTCAATTTTTTGGGCGAGCAAAGCGATGTCTACGGCATCACAAACGCTATGAAAAGCGCTGCGAGGGGCATACGCCCGTTCACGCTGCACTTATTAAAATACGGCTGTTTTTCCCGTTCGGATGGGCAGATCGCTTATGTAGGACTTGCGGGCGGGCTTGATGAGCTCAGTGTACTGCATGAGTCTCTCATAAGCGCGTTGCTTGACGGAGGATTCTCCTGTGAGCGCAAGCGCTTCACGCCGCATATTACACTTGGGCGCGCGGTAAAATACCCGCCTGGTGTTGAAGAAAAGCTCGCTGCAATTTCCCCCAATGCATCTCTCACGGTCTCCTCAATGGTGTTGTTTGAAAGCGTGCGCCGCGAAAACCAAATGTACTATTCCGTCCTGCACAGGGAGAAATTTTGATGGAACGCATCACCTTCGTCGCCGGGCGCGCGGGGGCGGGCAAGAGCCGATATCTGCGCGAGAGGATGCGAGAGCTTCTTCTTAACAAGGAGCGCGTAATCGTAATCGTACCCGAGCAGTTTACCTTTGAGACCGAACGCGAGCTTACGGAGGCATTCTCCGGCGGGCTCTACAATGTTTCGGTCTTTTCATTTACCACGCTCGCGCGGCGGGTGCTTAAAAAAAACGGCGAACGTAACGTTTTCCTATCTCCTGAAGGCATGCGCATGGTGGTTAAAAAATCCGTGAGCGAGTGTGAGAAAAAGCTCAGCGCTTTTTCCGGTGTTGCAGAGCGGCCCGGGTTTTCTGAAACCGCAGTATCCCTTTTTTCCATGTTCAAACGCTTTGAGATCGCGCCGAAGGAGCTTCGTTTAGCAGCCGAAAAGCTGCCGGATGAAGCGCTTTTAAAAAGAAAGCTTCTCGATTTGTCGCTCCTGTATGAGCATACGGAGGAATATCTTTTAGGCCGCTACCTCGACTCGGAGGATGCGCTCAATGCACTTTTGAGGTTGCTTCCCCTATCGTTTGTTACGGACTGCCATGTATTCATCGATGGGTTTGACCTACTTACCGAGCAGATCTATCGCATCATTGTATCTCTCATGCAGCATGTGAAAAGCGTCTCCGTTTCCTTCCGTGCGGATTTTTCGCCGCGCTGCCGCGATATAGACGTATTTAAAGTAGAGCACAGGGCTTATTCGCGTTTGTTTGAGGAAGCTAACGCGCTGTCTATTCCCACCAAGCTTGTGAGGCTGCCGCTTGAAGGTGAAAAAGAGCGCGCAGTGCCTCCCGCTTTGCGACACTTGGAAAAAGAGGGGTTTGCCTACCCGTTTACGGTGTATGACGGTGAGCCTCTGGGCATTACACTTTTTGCCGCGAGCGACCGTATTGCCGAGGCGCATGCGCTTGCCGACCGAATTTCTTCTGCCGCAAGGCAGGGAATACGCTACCGCGACATGGCGGTTGTCTGCACGGATATGGGCGCGTATTTCCCCATCGTAAGCCGTGTGTTCCATGCGCGTAAAATCCCTTTTTTTACCGACCATAAACACCCGCTATCGGGTTATCCCGCACCACGTCTCCTGCTTTACGCGCTTCGCGCGGCAACGCTCGATTTTTCTGCCTCGGATATGATCGAGCTTGCAAAAACAGGTCTTTGCGGCATTACTTTAGATGAAGCGGAGATATTTGAAAACTACGTGATTGCCTGCGGCATACGCGGCAAGGCTTTTTTGGAGCCGTTTAAGCGGGGTGTAGTACCCGCCGAGGCAGAGACTGCACGCATTGCGCTTGCAGAGCCGCTCATTGCGCTTAAAAACCGCCTTCGCACAGGAAAAACCGCGGCATTAAAAACCGAGGCTGTTGCCGAATACATGGAGACGCTCAAAGTATTTGACAAGCAAAACGAGCTGTCAGAAAAGCTTCGGCAAGAGGATCGTTTGGAACTTGCAGCGGAGAACGCACAGGTTTATAACCACATCATGGAAATATTAAGCCAGCTTCATGCGGTGATGGGGGATACAGCTTTAACGAATAAACGCTTCCTCGCCGTTTTAAGCGAGGGGTTTGATGCAGCTTCGGTAGGTGTCATACCTGCCACGGCGGATCAGGTGCTTTTTGGAAGCGTAGGACGCACCCGTGCAAGAAGCGTGCGCGCGCTTTTTGTAATAGGTGCTAACGAAGGTGCGTTTCCGCTTGTTTCGCTCGATGAAGCGCTCATTGACGACCGAGAGCTCAATTCGCTTCGCGAGCTTAATGTAACACCTTGGGATTCAAGCCTCGATAAAGCCGCCGTAGCACTTGCGGATGTGTACAGCGCTGTATCAAAGCCCACAGAAGAACTTTATGTATCTTACCCCATGACGGTGGACGGGCAAACACAGGCCGCATGCACGCTCATAGACCGCATGCAGGCACTTTTCCCGACACTTACATTACATACCGACGTCAATGCGGCGTTTACCCCTGTGTCGAAAGAAGGTGCGTTTCTTTCTCTCACGCAAATGCTTCGAAGCTATGCGGATACGGGTGTAATGGACGCTCAACTCGCACCATTATACGCATGGTTTCATAAAAACGATGCGTTTAAAGAGCGCTTACGCGGCGTTATTGAGGCAATCTTTTTCAACAATTCTCCGGAGCCGTTTGGCGAAGAGTTGGCTCTCGCGCTTTATGGCAACGAAGCCGCGGGCAGTGCAACGCGCTTTGAGGAATTCAACGCTTGCCCGTTTAAGCATTTTGCTAAATACGGACTTCGTATATTACCCCGCAAGGAATATAAAGAGAGGAGCCTCGAGGAAGGTATATTTTTGCATGAGGCTATTTCACTTTACATCGATGCGTTAACAGCTAGGTACAAGGATTTAACTCCGGTTACGCAGGAGCTTTGCGAAGCCCTTGTGGACGAAGTGCTGCCGCCCCTTATCGCAAGCCACAACAACGGCGTGTTCCTCGATACCAGGCGCGGTATGCTTCGATGTGCTGAACTTGTACGCGAGGTGAAGGCGACTTCTTGGGCAGCAACTCGTCAGCTTAAAGTAGGCTCGTTTAAGGTTGTGAGTACGGAGCTTGCTTTCGGACTAAAGGATGCACCGCTTCCGCCGATTATCGTTAAGATCAACGATACAACGTATTTTCGTATCACTGGGAAAATTGACCGTCTCGATGCGTATGAGAGCGGCGGCGAAACGTATTATCGCGTGATTGATTATAAGAGCGGCAATAAACAGTTCGACTTTAGTGAGCTCTATTACGGATTAAAGCTGCAGCTGCCTCTTTATGCAAAGGCAGCGCTTGCCATAAAAGATGCCGCGCGTGCTGCGGGTTTTTACTATCTGCACATACACGAGCCGGTTTTAAGCGATGAAGTCCACACCGAGAACGCATTTGAAAAGCAGCTCTTCAAGGCATTTCGCCTAAAAGGCCTTACGCTCAACGAACCTGAAATTGTGGAAGCAATCAAAGGCAGAGACGAAGGGTATGAGGTAATCTCTGTACAAAGAAGCCCTTATGTGGTGGACAATGCCGTGATGGAGGCAGTGCTCTCCTATGCGGGTGTTAAGGCGAAGGATACGCTTAAATCCATACTCAAAGGGCACGCGCAGCCGTCTCCTTACCGCTTTAAGCGCGGCGGCGTGAGTGCCTGCACGTACTGCGATTATAAGAGCGTATGCGCGTTTGACGTACGCTTAAACGGTTGTGCCTATAGAAACCTCAAGAGTGTAAAATTAGAGGAATTTATGCTGCGGACGGGAGGGCAAATAGATGGCGAAAACAAAATGGACTAACGAACAGACACAAGCCATCGAAAGGGAAGGGAATCTTCTCGTTGCCGCTGCTGCCGGAAGCGGCAAGACCGCGGTTTTAACCGAGCGCATTGTGCGGCTAATTTACGAAGGTGCGGACGTAAGTGAGTTTTTGGTGGTTACATTCACGCGCGCGACGGCGGGCGAAATGAAAAAGCGCATCGCCAAGCGTTTAGCCGAAGCTGCGTCCCAGGCGGACGGGGAGCTCGCAGCCCGACTTTACCGCGCGGCCGTAGGTGTTTCGCAGGCGAACATTTCCACCATCCATTCGTTTTGCACGCAGGTTTTACGCCGCCATTTCCACTTGGCAGGCATTGACCCCGGATTTCGAGTTGCAGACGAGGCAGATATCGCTCTTATGCGTGAGGATGCGCTCGATGAGCTGACGGAGGAATTTCTTGAAACGGATGAAAGTGCCTTCAAAAAGCTTTGTGAGATGTTCGGTACAAACGACGAAATGCGTGAGGCCGTTTTAAAGATACATGCCTTCATGTATTCAAAACCCGAACCGTTTACATGGCTTGAAAGTGCCGTGGAACTTTACCGTACGCCCGAATCTGAAATGCTGTTTTTGCCGCATGCAAAGCTTTTTTTAAAAAGCTCTAAGCGCGCATTGGCAAGAGAGGTTGAGCGCTACGCCGATGCACGGGATTTGGCGGCAGAAGAGGACGAAAAAGCAGCGGCTACGATGGACTCCGAGCTTTTGCAGCTTCGCGCAGCGCTGTTATGCGAGGACTTAAAAAGCTATCACACAGCGCTTATGTGCGTGGATTTTGCAACACTAAGGTGGAATAAAGCCACACCTGATGATATAAAGAGTTCCGTTAAATCCGTTCGTGATGCATGCAAAAGGGCCTATAAAAAACAGTTGATTGAATGCGCTGTGGATGTAAAAAAAGAGTTTGAGCGCATGGCGTATACGGCGGAGAGACTTGAAACGCTCATAGAATTCCTCCACGCATTTTCAAAGCGTCTCGATGAAAAAAAGGCGGAAGCGCGCTCGGTCGATTACGGCGACCTAGAGCATATTGCGCTGAAGCTTCTTAAAAACGAGAACATCGCCGCAGAGTACCGCGATAAATTCCGTTACATATTCGTAGACGAATACCAGGATTCCAACGCTGTGCAGGAAAGCATTTTGAATTCGTTTTGCCGCAAGGACAACCTGTTTTTTGTGGGCGATGTAAAGCAGAGCATCTACCGCTTCCGCCTTGCGGAACCAAAGCTGTTTTTAGAAAAATATGCGGGATACGGTGCTATGTGCGGCGGATCGCTCGTGGACCTTAACGCAAATTTCAGAAGCGCCACAAATGTGGTGGATACCGTAAACGCTGTGTTCTGCCGCGCTATGAGCAAAGAAGGAGCCGAGATAGAATACGACAGCCGCGCAGCACTTCTCCACGGTCGAGCAGATGATACATTGGGCTTAACAGAGCTTTGCCTTGTGGAAAAGTCAAGGCCTGATACCTCTTTGTTTTCAGAAAACGATGAAGATCCTTCCGATGGGGAAAATGGTACGGATGAGGAAGAAAAAGAGCCCGACGATGAAGAAGGGCTTATAGACATGGAGGATGCCGAAGCTGAGGCGCGGGTAGCGGCAAAAAGAATCCATGCGCTCTTAAATTCCATGCAGGTTAAGGATGCAAAGACAGGCGAGCTGAGGGCACTTAAATACAGCGACATTGCGGTATTGCACCCAAAACCCAAGCGTGTTGCGGCAACCTGGGTGGAGGCTTTAAGCGCATGCGGTGTACCCGCTTACGCACAGCTAAAGGGCGGTTATTTTGAAGCGGTGGAAGTGCAGGTGTTTTTAGACCTTCTGCGCGTACTTGATAACCGCAGGCAGGACATACCCCTCGCGGCGGTGATGCGCTCACCCATAGGCGGATTTTCTGCGACGGAACTTATTGAGATTCGCGCAGGGTACAAAACCGGAACGTTATTTGAAGCGCTTTTAGACCTAGACCAATACGACACACCTCTAGCGAGAAAAACCAAAGCATTTTTAAATAAGATTGCGCGTTGGCACGAGTATGCCGCATTAAGCGGGCTTGAGGAGCTTTTGGGAAGGCTTTTGGAGGACACCGGTTATTACGATTTTTCCGCAGCGCTCCCCGGCGGGCAGGCGCGCAAGAAAAACCTCGAGGCTCTGTTTTCCATGGCGCGCGCGTACGAAAACAACGGCGCACGCGGTCTGTCAGGCTTTTTAAGGTTTATGGACCGCATCAAGAATACCGATTCCGTTGGCGAGGCGCAAACAGCAGGTGCAGACGTTGTGCGTGTTATGAGCATCCATGCCTCAAAAGGCTTAGAATTCCCGGTTGTGCTACTTGCAGGTATGAGCAGCCGCTTTAACGAGAGTGACGCGAGCAGCCACCTCATTTTGGACGCGGAGCTCGGCATAGGCATACGCCCCGTCATTCGGAGCGTACGCGTACAACCCCTTCTTTTTAAGGCCGTGCGCGAAAACCGCAAATTTTTAGATACAGCGGAGCAGATGCGTGTGCTCTATGTAGGTATGACCCGTGCGCGCGACGCGCTGATCATGCTTGCGGCTGTGCAGGATACGCAAAAGGAAATAAGAAAAGCGCTTGTTCGCCTCACGCCGCTTCACGTCGTCAACAAAAAGCGGTTTTTGGACTGGACACTCGCAGCGCTTATGGATACCCCTTGCTCCAATACGATACGAAAAAACCTCGGTATAAGCACAATAGAAGGGGAGGCATTTTGCTCCATCTCACTTGCATGGCCAGACGGCGGTACGGACGCAATCAATGCATTAGATGAAGGAGAGTTCCGCGCATTTTTAAAGCAAGCGGAAAATGCGGATACCGAAGCACTCGAAAAACCTTTTTCGTGGGAATATGCCTATCAGGATGCCGTAACGCTGCCCTCTAAGGTAAGCGTAACGGCACTTTCGCAAACACTTCCCGCGCTTCGTGAAGCGCCGGACTTTATGAAACCGCAAAAGCCCACAGCTGCCGAGCGCGGCACGGCAACGCATCTATTGATGGAGCACCTGAGCCTCAAAGCCCATACGACAGTTACCGTAAAGGAGGAGCTTGATGCACTCACAAAGCGCAATGTGCTTACACCTGAAGACGCAGCGGTTATAAGTATACCTACGGTTGCGGGGTTTTTCTCTTCTCCGCTCGGGACAAGGCTCTTAGCGTCAACTACGGTCGAACGGGAGCTTGAGTTCAACTGCCGCATCCCCGCTTCG
>JAEWZS010000013.1 GCA_023458355.1 Bacillota bacterium | reverse complement strand
GCCGCTTCTGTTTACCATTCTACCCAATCGGGGTATAATCGGAACGGCTAAAAACGTGAAGGGAGCAAAAAATTATGGCATCTTGTGCGGTAGTGGGCATCAACTGGGGCGACGAGGGAAAAGGGCGGATGGTTGATCTTATGGCAAAGGACTGCGGTGCTGTTGTACGCTATCAAGGCGGCAGCAACGCGGGACATACGGTCATCAACGAATATGGGAAATTCGCGTTGAACCTCATCCCCTCGGGCATATTCAGCCCGAACGTTGTAAACATATTAGGCAATGGCACCGTAATTGACCTTGAACACCTTTCGGGAGAAATTGCAAAGCTCCGCTTAGCCGGTGTTACGATAACACCCGATAACCTCAAGATCAGCGACCGCGCTATTTTGGTATTCCCGTTCCACAAAGCGCAGGACGAGCTTGAGGAGGCACGGCTTAAAGACGCCAAATACGGCTCTACAAAGCGCGGCATCTCCCCCGTTTACGGCGATAAATATATGAAAAAGGGCATTATGGCCGGCGAACTTTTGCTTCCCGACTATTTAAAGGAGCATTTAAGCAGCGTTTTATCCTGGAAGAACCTTACCATCGAGCATGTTTATAACGAGAAACCCTATGCGCTTACAGATATGTTAGATTGGCTTAACACCTATGGCATGTCGCTTCGCGAGCATATCTGCGACACCGGTAAGGTACTTCATGACATAAAGAAAGCGGGCAAAAATATACTGTTTGAGGCGCAGCTCGGCGCGCTTCGAGATATAGACTACGGCATTTACCCCTACACCTCCTCCTCCTCGCCGCTTGCCGCCTATGCGCCGATTGGCGCAGGCGCGCCCGATATAAAGGTAGATGAAGTGGTAGGTGTTGTTAAGGCATACTCCACCTGCGTAGGGGAAGGCCCGTTTACGGCCGAATGGCACGGGGAAGAAGCGGAAAAATTGCGCGAGGCGGGCGGTGAATACGGTGCAGCCACCGGACGGCCGCGCCGCGTAGGGCCAATGGACCTCGTCGCCACGCGCTACGGGGTGCGTGTGCAGGGGGCTACATCCCTTGCCTTAACTAAGCTTGATGTATTATCTTATATGAAAGAGATCCCCGTTTGCACGGCCTACGAGATTGACGGCAAACGAACGGAGGAATTCCCGCTTACACCGCTTTTGACCCGGGCAAAGCCTGTAATTGAAACTTTCCCCGGCTGGGGCTGTGATATTTCCGCCGTGCGCGAATTTAAAGATCTCCCTAAAGCCGCACGAGAGTATGTGCTATTCCTCGAAAAGTCACTTTGCTGCCCGATCGCATATGTAAGCGTAGGCCCAAGAAGAGAAGATATTATTTTAAGGTGAGGCTATGGATAAGGAGAAGAGTATCTACGAATCCCCCCTGTCTGCGCGCTACGCGTCACGCTATATGCTCGAGCTTTTTTCGCAGGATACGCGCGTGAAAACATGGCGTTCCCTTTGGATTGCCTTAGCAGAAGGCGAGCGCCGTTTGGGGCTCCCTATCACAAGCGCACAAATAGAGGAGCTTACGGCACATATCGACGACATCGATTACGCTGCTATCGCTAAAAAGGAAAAAGAGGTGCGCCACGATGTGATGGCACACATTTATGGGTTTGGTCTTGCTGCGCCTAGTGCAAAAGCCATACTCCATATGGGAGCGACGAGCTGCTATGTGACCGATAACGCAGATTTAATACTGTACCGGGACGCGCTCTTATATCTTAAAAAAGAACTCCTCGGCGTGCTCAAAGCGCTTAGGGCATTTGCGCTTCGCTATAAGGCTCTCCCTACTTTGGGGTACACGCATTTTCAACCCGCACAGCCGGTTACCGTCGGAAAACGCGCTGCGCTTTGGATGCAGGATTTTCTACTGGATCTTGACGAGCTTGATTTCACAATCAAAAGCATCCGCTTCCTGGGCAGCCGCGGCACAACCGGCACGGAGGCGAGCTTTTTAGAGTTGTTCGGCGGCAACGATGAAAAGGCCGATGCGCTGAACAGCTTTATCACGACGGAGTTCAAATTTGAAAGTATGTTTCCCGTGACGGGGCAAACCTACCCGCGAAAGCTCGACAGCCGCATTATGAATGCACTTTCTGCCATAGCGCAAAGTGCCTACCGCTTCGCAAGCGATATTAGGCTTTTACAGCACGAGCGTGAACTGGAGGAGCCTTTTGAAGAAGAGCAGATCGGTTCCTCGGCCATGGCTTATAAGCGAAACCCCATGCGCTGTGAGCGCGTTTGCTCGCTTGCCCGCTATGTGATGGCGGATGCACAAAACGCCGCCATGACTGCAAGCTCACAATGGCTTGAGCGAACGCTTGACGATTCTGCAAACCGCCGCATCGCTATTCCCGAAGCTTTCCTCGCGATTGACGCGGTATTAAGGCTTGTGCAAAACGTCGCAAAAGGGCTTGTTGTTAACGAAAAAATCATCGAAAAAAATCTCAATCAATATCTCCCCTTCCTCGTTACGGAAAACCTTTTGATGGCAGCCGTGAAAAAGGGCGGCGACAGGCAAGCACTGCACGAAGTAATCCGCACACATTCCATGGCGGCAACCGCTCGTATGAAGGACGGCGAACCATGCGATCTTTTAGAAAGATTACAAAAAGACCCCGCCTTCCCTCTTGACGCGGCGGAAATAGCAGCCATTGCGGATGCGCGAACGCTTACGGGAAGAGCGGAGGTTCAAGTGGAGCGATTTATCGAAACGCTGCCGGACCTTCACGGTGCAGAGGATACAGAGGATTTGAACGTATAATATTTAAGCGGCCTATTGGCCGCTTTTTATCTTAATAATGTGTACATGCCCTGTTGTTTTAGATTGAATTTCAGTTCATTTTAAATCTTAGTTATTTGAATTATGCATGCTATGCGTTCAGCTCATTATTCCAGGAGTCTGTTCAATCAGAGTTCGTTTATATGCGAAAACACCGCCTTAGACCTTTCAATGAGCTTATTATACAAATAAACATCAGACGCATTAAAATGCTCCGCCGTGAAATAGGAAAACGGAAACCAGCCTACGGCGGTGTTTTCATCTTCTCGCGGAGTTAATTCATCATTTTGACTGCATATAAGCAGATAGGCAATTGAGAGATGCAGATGTGTGCTCACATAGATCCCACGCCGATTATGCCCAAAAACGGGCAGAATATCGATTGAGGCAATCTCCTTTTTGAGCGGCCGTATGTGCGTTATGCCCGCTTCCTCCTTCGCCTCGCGTATGGCTACGGACAGAAGATCCTCCTCGCCGTCTGCATGGCCGCCCGTCCACGCCCATACATCCCGAATGTTATGATGGGCAAGCAATACCCTGTCGCAGCTTTCATTAACGATAAAGCCCGAGCTTGTGATATGCGCCACACGATTTTCTCGTGTCAGCACGTCGTTAGGAAAGCGTGCGATAAAGTCCAATATTTCTTTTTTATCGGCCGTCTCCTGTTCGTTTCGCGGAACATAGGCCATAATGTCGTGTATGTAGGACAATTTTTCCCTTTCTGCGTTCAGCGCACGATGCTGTAAAGCCGCATGTCGAGTATCTCTCCGTTTTTTATGGCATTTTTGCGCAATATACCCTCAAATGCAAATCCCGCCTTTTCGAGCACGCGGCAGGACGCAATGTTATTCGCAAACGGTTCCGCGTAAATACGGAGGATATCGGTATGTTCAAACACATACCCCACCGCCTCGCGAACCGCCTTAGTTGCGATACCCCGCCCCCAGTAATCCTCGCCCAGATAATAGCCCATCTCGGCGGTAAGACGATGGATGTTGCTATTTCGAAATATTCCGATGCTGCCGATAACGCGATCTTCCTGGGTTATAGCCCACGCAAACATTGCCGTCTTATCGGCACTCAGCCTTGATAAGATGAACGTTTCCGCATCCTTGAGCGTGTATGGATAGGGGATACCGTCGCGCAAATTGTCAATCACCTTTTTGTTGTTAATCGCGTGCACCAAGTCCGCCGCATCGCTTTCTCGCCACGCGCGAAGCAATTTTGACTCCATACCCGTCTCCGCCTTATTGTTTTTCCCATTCTATCACCGCACTTTACACCGGTCAACGAAAGAGACTCGCGCAGGAATAATAACCGCTCTTGTTTTGGTACAAAATATGGCGAATTTTGCCAAACGGCTATTGACATACAACTTACGGCTCTGCTACTATATATTTACAATCCAAATTCTTTATCCACAATATCTTGTATATAGGGCCGGAAAGGCCGGAAGAATGCCCGACGGGGTCGTGGCGGAATTATCGTCCGTATTTATAGGGGCAAGTGGGAGGCTATTATGTTGAAGATGATCCGCAAGCGCAATGGGGCGCTTGTACCCTACAAGCAGGAGAAAATTGCGCTGGCCATCTTCAAGGCGGCGCAGGCTGTGGGCGGCAATGATTGGGATTTGAGCGAAAGGCTTGCCGTACAGGCAGGCGAAATCGCAAGTTTTAAATATCCCGACGGTGTAGCCGACGTGGAAGGTGTGCAGGACATCGTAGAGAAGGTTCTCATCGAAAACGGACATGCCCGCACGGCCAAGGCCTACATATTGTACCGCGAAAAGCGCCGCGCTTCGCGCGAAGCAAATGCGCTTATAGGTGCAACCATCGAGATGTTTTCCAACTATCTTAACGATCAGGATTGGCAAATCAAAGAAAACGCCAACACGCAGCGCTCTATCAACGGCATGAACAATTACATCCGCGAAAGGTTTACCAAGCAGTATTGGCTGCACGAGGTATACCCCTCAGAGGTGCGCGAGGCACATATATCGGGCGATATCCATATGCATGATCTCGGTTTCTTCGGCCCCTATTGTGCCGGGTGGGACTTAAGGCAGGTGCTTACAAATGGCTTTGGCGGCGTTCCCGGTAAAGTGGAATCAAGCCCTCCCAAGCATCTCAGATCGTTTTTGGGGCAGATCGTCAACTCCACATTCACCACACAGGGCGAGACCGCCGGTGCACAGGCTTGGTCGTCTTTTGATACCTACTGCGCTCCTTTCATCCGTTACGACAAGCTCGATTATAAAGCGATAAAACAGGCGCTGCAGGAGTTCATCTTCAACATCAACGTACCCACGCGCGTAGGCTTCCAATGTCCGTTCTCGAACCTTACCTTCGACATAAAGGTGCCCCGCACCTTAAAGGACGAGCCTGTCATCTACTGCGGCAAGCCCACGGAGGATACATACGGCGATTTCCAGGCGGAGATGGACCTTTTCAACACCGCGTTTTGCGACGTTATGCTTGAAGGCGACAGCAAGGGCCGCGTATTCACATTCCCCATCCCTACCATTAATGTCACAAAAGAGTTTGACTGGAATAGTCCGGTAGTCGATAAATTCATGGAGATTACCTGCAAATACGGTATTCCTTATTTCTCCAACTACATCAATTCGGAGCTTTCTCCCGAGGACGCGGTATCCATGTGCTGCAGGCTGAGGCTAGACACGAAGGAGCTTCGTAAACGCGGCGGAGGTCTTTTCGGCTCCAACCCTCTCACAGGCTCCATCGGCGTTGTCACGGTGAATCTTCCACGCATAGCCTATGTTTCGCGCAGCGAGTCGGAATTCCGTGCACGGCTTTGCCAGTTGGTACACACCGCTAAAAAGAGCCTCGAGATTAAACGCAAGGTTGTGGAGGAGCAAACCGCAAAGAGTATGTATCCCT
>JAEWZS010000012.1 GCA_023458355.1 Bacillota bacterium | reverse complement strand
TGAATGTACTGGGCTCAATGCTCGCATGGGCGAGATATGCCGCGTCTACACAGGCAAGGGGAACGACTATGTTTTTGCGGAGGTCGTAGGCTTCCGCGAAAAAAAGGTGCTTTTGATGCCTTTGGGTACATTAAGCGGCGTGGGTGCTGAAAACTATGTGGTCTCCACAGGTGAGTCTCTGCGGGTGCCTGTAGGCATGGATGCACTCGGACGCATACTCGACGGCCTCGGTAAGCCCATGGACGGTAAAGGAGACTTCAGGGAGGATTGCCATTATCCAATCGACAACATGCCCCCAAACCCTCTTGAACGCACGCGCATCCAAGAAGTATTGCCTCTTGGCATAAAAGCGATTGATTCGCTTCTGACCGTGGGACGAGGGCAGAGGATCGGTATTTTTGCTGGCAGCGGTGTCGGTAAGAGTACGCTTTTGGGCATGATTGCCCGAAACGCAAAAGCCGATGTAAACGTAATTGTACTCATCGGTGAGCGAGGCAGGGAAGTGCTCGATTTTATGGAAAAGGACCTCACAGACGAAGGCCTCAAGCGTTCAGTCGTGGTTGTGGCAACCAGCGACCAACCGGCGCTCGTGCGCTTAAAAAGTGCAAGTGTCGGTACCTCCATCGCGGAATATTTCCGCGATCAAGGCCTTAATGTGTTGCTTCTTATGGACTCCATAACCCGCTTTGCCATGGCGCAGCGCGAGATTGGCATGGCCACGGGCGAACCGCCCGTTTCGCGTGGGTATACGCCTTCGGTTTACGCCATACTGCCCAAATTACTGGAGCGCTCGGGTACATCCTCCAAGGGGAGCATTACAGCGCTTTATACGGTGCTTGTGGATGGTGACGATATGAACGAGCCCATATCCGATACCGTGCGCGGTATTTTAGACGGGCATATCGTACTCTCAAGAAAGCTCACCAATGCCAACCATTATCCTGCCATAGACGTGCTCGCAAGTATAAGTAGGCTCATGCCCGACATTACTGCAAAAGAGCATTACGCTAGCGCGGGGCATGTGAAAAACATGATGGCTACCTACCGCGATGCGCAAGACCTTATCTCCATCGGAGCCTATAAGCGCGGTTCTAGCCAAGAGATTGACCGCGCGATAGACCTGCATAAGCCCATAGACGATCTTCTTTTGCAGGGTATCAGCGAGAGCTATACGTTTGAGGAAACGCTCGAAATGCTCCGAAAGCTTGGGTAATGTGACCTGAGGTAGTTTACTATGAAGAAGTTTGTTTTTACGCTGCAATCGGTATACGATATAGCTCTTTCCAACGAAAAGCAGCAGAAAAACCTTTTAAAAAGAATTGAGGAGCGGCTTTTAGCGCTTCGCACCGTGCTTGAAAGGATGTTCGAGCAAAAAAAAGAAGCGCATGCACAATGCGCCAAGGACGTGGACGAAGGCACGGATGCAAATCGCATGGCGCAGTATGCCCGCTATTTTGAAAGCCTCAATGATAAAATCGAGGCGCAGAAAAAGGCAGTTGCGCAGCTTGAAAAGGAGCGCGATAAAGTGATTGAGGCGCTTGTAGAAATCCGCAAGGAAATCAAGTCGCTTGAAAATCTCCGGGAAAAGCAGCTGGAAGAATACCGTGAAGAGATAAAGCGCGAGGAAGAGCAAGCCATTGGAGACGTTGTCACCTACCAGGTGGCGTCAAAGTAACGAAACATCAATTTTTCTGGGGGAACAATATGGAAACACCTGAAATGCCCGTGCTGACGGCGCAAGAACCCGAACCGGACATTGGCGTACAGCGGGAAGCGGCTGAAAAGACGCAGGCAGATAGCCTAAATATGGATGCAAGCGAAGTGCGACAGCCTCCGCAGCAGCCGCATCCTCAGGGCACAGTGCCTTTGCAACAGCCATATCCTCCGCAGGGAGGAAGGCTGCCGTACCCGTATCCCCCGCAGGGCATGAGACCTCCGCAGCAGCCGTATCCGCAGGGAGGAAGGCTGCCGCAGGGGGGCAGACCACCCTATCCGGTACATGGCAAACAGAGCGGAACACCGCATCCATATCCCCCGCAGGGCGGGAGGCCGCCGCAGGGTGCAAGGCTCCCATACCCTCCGACGCAGGGCGGAAGACCGCCTTATCCGCCGGGCACAAACGGCCCTCTGCAGCAGCGCCCCATGCAGGGCCCTCCTCCACCGGGTGGTAGATCGCCGCAAGGCGTAAACGGGCATGTTAAGCCGCCGTATGGAAGTGCGCAGCAAAATGGAGCGAGATGGGGTTATGCACCCGTGCCGCCGCAAAAGCAAAAAAAGGGTGCAAGCTTTGGCGGCGTTATGTGCGTGGTGCTGCTTATCGCTATACTTGCACTGGCGGGGTTGTTGTATTTTGATTACGGCGGAGCGCGCGATATGTTCATATCCGCGTTTGGCTTGGAGCAGGCAACCCGCGCACAGTATGAAGCTCTTGAACAACGCTTTCATGAGCTTGAAGCGCGCGAGACGGATATTAACGTGCGAAGCGCAAAACTCGATGATCGCGAAAAAGATGTGAAAGAAGCGGAGCGCGCTTCCGACGATCGCGCGAAGGAACTTACTAAGCAAGGATCGGCTCTCGCTGCACAGGAGGCCGATCTTCAAGCGCGCGAACAGGCTATAAAGACACAAGCGGACGAGATAGAGGCTCTTAAGAAGGAAGTCGAGGCATGGAAGACGGATATTGCAGCTGCCGCGCAGATGTATGCGCAGATGGACGCTAAAATTGCTGCGCAAACGCTTTCCATTGACGCGAACCCCGCGCAGATAGCGCGGCTCCTCATGAAGATGGACAGCGCCAAAGCCGCCGATATTTTAGAAAATTTCTCAAAGGATTTACGTAAGGACGTTACGGATGAAATGGCACCATAGGGCAGAGTTTTTTACCTTATAGCGCTCACGCGCATCAAACAAGTGACCTCAGGGCCACTTGTTTGCGTTTTGAAGGTCGCGCGGATAGTATCCGCCTCTAAGCACAATGACGTTAATCTACAGGGGCTGCTAGATGTAGGCATCCCGCTGCATTTGCGTTTTCTCTGTCATTGCGCATTGCGCCTTCGCTCCGTTTAGGATCACAGCTGGGGTTGGTTTTTCTGTCATTCTGAGCGTGCAAAGAATCCCCTACATGGAGCCTAAAAAATGGCGGGATGTGTAAAGCGCGTGCCGATGCTACGTCTACAGCCCCGGGGGATTTCTCGCCTTGCTCGAAATGACGATGTGAGGGATGAGGGAATCACTTATCGCTGTTTCGAACCTCGTAGTGGGAGGATAGCTTCCAACTATGTAAATCAATTAAGCGGCACGGTGGGCTGATTTCATCCTGCTGCATTTACGTTCTTCTCTGTCATTTCGAACGGAGCGAAGCGAAGTGAGAAATCTCCTGCTTTCACCTTAATAAATGGCGGGGCGTACAAACGTGTACCAATGCTGTGGCTCCGGCTGCGCCGGACGCGAGGGCGCCCGCCCGAGGGCCGCTCGAAATGACAGGGAGAAGTTAGAACATGGCAGGGTTGCTCGCCAATTTCCCGGCTGTAAATTATATAAAAACCGTATGATTAACCGAAAAAAGCGCATATAAATCGCTATTTCGCAATTATTTTTGCTCTGCTGCTTTATTTTTTCCTAAATAGTTACGATACATATTATGATTGCATTCTTTTGAAGGAGGTGAATGGATGGTAAATGCAATAGTAAACGTACACCAAGAGCTGCCTACTCCGGTACAGGCCGCGCAAACGGCATCCTCTTTACCTTCTACGGGTTTTTCAATAGTTAAGGATGGCGTGTTTACAGCCTTAGGTATTAAAACGGAAGATGTAAGAGCATCGGAAACCGGAACGGTCGACATGGGCATCATGAATATGCTTTCCATGCTCGCCGCAGCAACACAAATAACTATCAGCGAAGAAACACAGCAAATACAAGTCAGCGACCCCGCAGTGGGGATTGCGAGCATTCTCGAAGGATTCGGATTGCTGAATGCCGAGGGGAATTTGACCATAGAAGCGTCAGAACTTCTTAAAGCGGCTTATGCCGCGGCGGAGAGCGCGAATGTTCAACCCGAGGCGGAGCAGGCAGGGATGCCTAAGGTACAGCCCGATGTAACGGAAGTTCAGCATAATACAACAGTCGAGGCTGAAAGCTTATTTGTTCCCGCGCAAGACGAGGCCGGGCGCACGGAAATTTTATCGGAGCTTGCGCCGCTCGTTAACGAATACCTCAAATCCTTGGAGAACGCGCACAGCCAAACCACGGCGCAAAATGTTCTTGTTGAAGACACCTCAACAGAGGGTACTGCACAGACCGCTCCAATGGAGGCCACTCCATTTAAGGCCACTTCGGAGGCATTTTTAAGCCTCATCGCCGCGGTAAACAATGCACTTAGCGAAAAAAACGCAGCAATGCAAGCACCTGTCGTTTTAAGCCAAGCTGGAGAACCTGTAAAGCTCATGCAAAGCACCGAGGAGACTTTACCGCAGGGCACATTTACTTTAGGTGACATAGGTGCCGTGAAGGGCTTCGAACCGCTACCGGATGTAGCCCCTACGGCACAAGCCGTGCCTACGGATACCGCTAAAACCGTTATGGATTTAGTGGACAACGTAAGCATACAGGCAAAGAGCGGGGCTACCGAGTTTGAGGTAACGCTCAAACCGGAACATCTCGGCAACCTTTCCATTAAGCTCACGCAGGACGCAGACGGTCTTAAGGCCCAAATCAAGGCAGCGGATCCGACGGTGAAATCCCTGCTTGAAAATGAACTGAGCTCCCTGCAGACCATGCTCAAAGAAAAGGGCGTGGAGGTACATAAAATCGATATCACCTACGAGGCGAACGCACTCGCGTTTGATATCCGGCAAGGGCAAAGGCAAAGCGGCAGCGCTCAAGAAAGCAAGCACCGCACGCAGGTTTTAAGCGTTTCAAGGGCCGGTGCCTATAGCGTGGCTGAAGCCCCGAGAGCTGCTCCCGGCGTTATGGACGAGGCAAGGCTCGCCTTGCAGGGAAGCTCTGTAGAATTTTCCGCATGAAAGGATGAAGGCAAACCATGGTAAGCGTTGACGCAACAAGCGCGGTAAACAATCTAAGAACGCTTGAGGATCTTGCAAGCAGTAAGCGCACCGTATCAAAGGAGCTTGGACAGGATCAGTTTATGGATTTGTTGGTGCAGCAGATGGCCAACCAGGACCCGCTGTCGCCCACGTCCGATACGGATTATATCGCACAGCTTGCTCAGTTCTCCATGCTCAACTCGATCAACTCTCTGTCCGACTCCATGATCCAGACGCAGATGTACAGCCTTGTCGGCAAGGAAGTGTATGTGTATACCGATGCGGCGCATACGGAACTTGCAGTCGGCATGGTAGAGAGCGTCGTGAAAAAAGACGGGACAAATTACCTGATCATCGGAGGCAATGCCTACGAGCTTGGCGATATCGCGGGCGTAAAATATACGAAAAACGAAAACACTCCGGCCAACCAGGGTGCTATCAACAGCACAGGCCTGCTCGGTAAATCGGTAACGGCTACCGTCGAAGAAGACGGCCAATCCGTAACGGTATCCGGCACAGTCGTTAAGCTCTTTACCAAGGATGGTATGGCTTATGCGACCGTCAGCAACGCTGAAACGGGCAACAGGGACGTTGCGGTTTCCGGCATCGAAGAAATCTATTCCTAAATAGCAGGAGGAACTTTTCATATGATGCGTTCTCTTTATTCCGGCGTTACCGGACTTCGCAACCACCAGACCAGAATGGACGTTATCGGCAACAATATCTCCAACGTCAACACCGTAGGCTATAAATCGAGCCGCGTGGTGTTTCAGGACCTCTTCAACCAGACGCTGACCTCAGCCACCGGCAGCAGCGGCACCGTCACAGGCGGCACCAACCCCAAACAGGTTGGCTTAGGGTCGGCACTTGCCTCCATCGATATCCTCCACACCGAAAGCGCTACACAGTACACGGGCAACACGCTTGACCTTTCCATAACAGGCGACGGCTTCTTCACAGTAACCGCCAACGGCGTCACCACCTACACGCGCGCAGGTAACTTCTATACCGATCAAAGCAACAACCTCGTGACGGCAACGGGTGCATTTTTACAAGGTTTCACGCTAACGTATGACGCTTTGGGCAACCCCGTAGTGGCCCCCGACGGCACCCCCGTGCTGGCCTCCCCGCAGACGCTTACGAGCATTAACATCGCACCCCACCTAAAGAGCGTTTCCATCGGCGAAACGGGTGTAATCACCGCGCTCGATGGTTCGAATAAGGTTATCGTAGGCCAAATTGCTCTCGCGACCTTTGCCAACAACAACGGCCTTGAAAAGGTGGGTGCTAACACCTATCGTCACAGCGATAACTCAGGTACCGCCGTTTACACCACCCCGGGCACGAGCGCAGGCAAGCTTTCTTCGGGTACGCTTGAAATGTCCAACGTAGACCTCGCGGCAGAGTTTACCGACATGATCGTTACCCAAAGAGGCTTCCAGGCCAACTCGCGTATCATCACCACCACAGACACCATGCTTGAGGAGCTTGTTAACCTCAAGAGGTAAGTAAGAAACGGATAACGCGGCGGGCGCTATAGCTTCGTCCGCCGCATTCAGGCAAGGGGAGTCGAACCCCGCTAGAGGGAGGATACTTATGATTAGGGTCAGCAGGCTTAATACGGAGAAATTTTTTGTCAACAGCGACCTGATCGAGTTTGTGGAGGAAACACCCAATACCGTCATCTCGATGGCCTCCGGACGTAAGATCGTGGTTTCGGAGACCGCTGACGAGGTCAAGCGGCTTATAATCGAGTTCAAACGCCTGACAAACGGTGTGGATGAGCTTGTGAAGAAGACGGAACCGGCACCCGCGCCGGAAACGGAAGCGGCTGTAGAACCGGTGCTTTGAGCCGTAAAATAACACCCGCAGCCTTAAAGCTAAATATGCCGGGTGAGAGGTACGAAATTGGCTGAGATTTTATCGCAAAGCGAAATAGACGAATTGCTTGTCGCGCTTGCTTCAGGGCAGAGCGTTCAAAGCGGTGGCGACAATAAGGCAAAGCAGTCGGACGATAAGATACGCGTCTATGATTTTCGGAGTGCGAACAAGTTCTCCGAGGAACAGATTCGCATGCTTAACTTCATATACGACAGCTACGCCGGCCGTCTTGCTACATTTTTATCGGGTACGCTGCGCACTGCTTGCGAGGTGGAAGTGGTATCCGTGGAGGAACAAACCTTCTCGGAATTCACCAATTCACTTCCCGTACCCGCGTTTTTGGGCATTCTCAACATGCCGCCCTTAACAGGAAACGCGCTGTTTGAGCTGTCCTCCGCCGTGGCATATGAGATTGTGAGCCGTCTTTTAGGCGGCACGGGCTATTTGCACGAGGAGGCCAACAAGCCCTTTACGGATATTGAGACAACCATTCTGTCGCGTATTTGCAGGCAGATGATCGCCTATATGAACGAAAGCTGGGAACGCGTGGCCAACATCGATGCCAATCTTGAGCGCGTGGAGACGAGTGCACAGTTTGCAGCAATCGTCAACACCAGCGAGCCCATCGCCATCATCACCATGAATGTGAAGATAGGTGAGGTGTCCGATATCATCAATCTTTGTATACCGCATCTTGCGATACAGCCCATTGCCAAACAGCTGGCGATGAAGAAGTGGTACAACGAAAGCAGCACAGCAACCGACAACGAGAGCAACATTCTTCCCTACATGAGCCCCAAAATAGCGAGCACACCTGTAAGCGTACGCGTAACCTTCAACACGACTACAGCTACTGTGCGCGATGTGCTCAACCTCGAGGTGGGGGATGTAATTCGCGTTGATCATCAGGTGCGCGAACCCGTTACTGCAATCGTTGAGCATATCCCTAAGTTCAAAGGCTATATCGGCACGAAGGGCCAAAAGATAGCATTGATGATTTCGGAGATACTAGAAGGAGGCACTAAAAATGAGTGACCTTTATGCCGCGGATGGTGCAACCGTCGCTGAGAGCTTAGAACCGACTACCGCCGAATATGCTTTGACCCCGGAAGAAAGCGATGCCCTCGGTGAGATCGGCAATATTTGCATGGGTACATCTGCCACCACACTGTCAACGCTTTTGGGGAAGACCGTCAGCATCACTACGCCGCGTGTAAGCGTGTGCTCGGGTGCGCGCGATTTCATCGAGGATTATAAAAAACCCTTTTTAGCCGTGCAGGTTTCCTATACGCAGGGTGTGGACGGCTATAACATTCTTTTAATTAAGGAAGACGACGTTCGTATCATCACGGATTTACTATTGGGCGGCGACGGGAATCCCAGCACGGAAGCTGCCATCGACGAGCTGCATTTTTCCGCCATCAGTGAAATTATGAACCAGATGGTAGGTTCATCCTCAACGTCGCTGGCTGATATTTTAATGAGGCCCATCAACATTTCACCGCCGTTTGTAAAGCAGATCACGCTTGCGGAAGACAGCCTTACCCAGCTTGCATGCGGTGATGATGTCACCATTAAAATAAGTTTTGCCATGGAGATAGAAGGGGTTTTAAAGAGCCGAATCATGCAGATCATGCCCTTCGATTTCGGGAAAGAGCTTGCGCATACGCTTCTTGGCAGTGTTATGGAGGCGGCAGAACCCATTGTGGCTACCCCCGTTTATAACGAACCGGTGCGTCCCGTAGCGCCACCGCCATCGACGCCGAGACAGCCGGAGTACACGCAGACAGATAGAAACAACGACAGGAACCGCGTAGGGGTGAAATCCATGCAGTATCAATCTTTTGACGAACCGGTCCGTTCCTCACGTGAGGGCTATCGCGTAGATGATGGCGATAACCTCGGCCTCATCATGGATGTACCGCTTCAGGTATCGGTAGAGCTCGGTAAATGCCGCAAGAGCATCAAGGAGATTTTGAGTTTTAATCTCGGCTCCGTCGTGGTACTCGACAAGCTCGCCGGTGAAATGGTAGACGTTATGGTGAACGGCAAACTGTTTGCGCGCGGTGAAGTCGTTGTAATTGACGACAACTACGGCGTACGCATCACGGAGATTATTTCAGCGCCGTAAAGCGCTTACGCGCTTTCGCGGAAATGTCGTGCCGCCATATACGCGAGGACACCTTTGGGCGGGGGTTTCACGTTTGCCAAAAATTCTGCGCATTTCCGGGCGGCAAACGCGAAAGGAACGAAATCCTACGGATTTCATCCGTTTTGACGCGCATGTCGTCAAAGCCGGATGTAAGCCTCCGGTGGGCAGCGACTCTCCGAACCACCCGTAGGGGTCGCTCGGCGGTCCTCAGCGGGATATGCCTCAGCCTGCGGCTTAGCGCACGCACTTGGCCTGCAGACCTTCGCGGATAGCAGCCGCCCGTGGTAACTATATTATATTACGCGTAGAGCGGGATGATTTTCATCCCGCCTCTTGTATTTTAGAATGGAAAGAAAAAGACGCCGAATCAATCCGGCGTCTTCTGACTGCTATTGATATACTATAAACCTTACATATTCACCAATTCTACGATGGTGGTGTTCAATGTGCTGTGGTCTTCAGCCAGATCGATGTAGGTCGAGGTGGGTTTTCCGTCTTTGATTACACGGATGATGGGTCTTAGGCGCGAGTGCTCGTAGTTGCCCACTACAATGCCTATGGTGCCGGAGCTTAAACGAACGCAGGTACCAACGGGATACGGTGCGATGCGTCTCGTGAACGCGTCTACAATGTCAGGGTCAAACATGGTGCCGTAACCGCTCATGATGTACTCAAGCGCGTCGGAAGGGAGCATGGCGCGCCTATAGGGCCTGTCGGAAACGAGCGCATCATACACATCCGCCAAGCAAATAATGCGGCCAAATAGAGGAATCTCCTTTCCTCTGAGGCCGGAGGGATAACCGTAACCGTCGAAGCGCTCGTGGTGAGTGAGTACCGCTATTTTGGACGCCTCGGGAATATTATCGCTAGTTAGGATATAATCGTAGCCAAGCCTGCTGTGCCGGCGAACGTCCTCAAGCTCGTCATGCGTGAGGCGGCTTATCTTGTTGATGATGCGCTTGTCGATAAACACCTTGCCGATGTCGTGCACCAGCGCCCCCGTGACAAGCTCGTTGAGGTCTTTTCGATTGAGACCCAGTGCACCGCCCATAACGCCTGCGATAATCGCTACGTTTAGGCTGTGGCTGTAGGTATAATCGTCATAGGAGCGGATATCCACTACATTGACGATGGCATCGCGGTTGTAGATGACTTCCTCGACAATACCGGTTACAACGTCCTTTAGCGTTTCAACGTTTCGTACACCGCGCTTGCCTAAAGGCGTTTCCACGTCCGTGAACATTGTACGAACCTCGCGCTTCGCCTTTGTCCTAAGCTCATCTGTAATGATGTTGGCGATGCGAAGGTCCTCTATTATTTCATCGTTTATGTATACACCTTGAAAACCGTAGGCGTTGATGCTTTCAATCAGCGCATCGGTTAGGCGTACATTTTTTCCGATGAGTATGCGATTTTTGTTAACCACAAGGTCGGATGCCAGCACCTGACCCGTACGAAGGCAGTTCGCGGGAACGAACCTCATAGATGTCTGCCTTTCGAAAAGAGGGAAAATTACATAATTCCCATTATTTTTTTATTATACAACAATTTTCGGTGACTGCAAACCGTAAACCATACAAAAAAGCATAAAATAAAGCCGCGGCGTGTGCCGCGGCCTCCTAAAGTTAACATTTACCGTGTATACAGTCCGTTAATATCCACAATCAGGCTCACGCCGCCGTCGCCTAGGATGGTACAGCCGGCGATGCCGGTGGTCCAATTCCGATAGCGGGCGATGTAGGGCGGCAGAGGCTTAATGACAGTCTGTTGTTCGCCGATAAGCTCGTCTACAAACAGGCAGCAGCTTTGCTCGTCGGCGTCGATTAAGACGAGTATACCGTCCTCCAAATTTGTCCGCGAGCCTTCGATTTTGAACAGCTCATACAATCGAACGATGGGGTAGCATTTGCCTCGTACGAGTATCATTTCGTGCCCGTCGGGATCGGAAAATGCTTCTCCGGCTTTGGGTTTGAAGGATTTTTGAATGCTCAAAAGGGGTACTATGAACACCCTTCCGGCAACGCCCACCTGCATGCCTGCGATGATGGCAAGGGTAAGAGGTATGCGCATCTGCACCGACATACCCTTTTGCGGCGTAGAATCCACATTGATAGAGCCGCCCATCTTCTCGATGCTGCGCATGGCCACGTCCATGCCCACGCCGCGCCCGGAAAACTCCGTAACGCTTTCGTTGGTGGAAAAGCCCGCTGCAAAGATGAGCTGATATGCTTCCTTATCGGTGACTTCTGCCTCCGGCTTTTTAATAAGACCTCGATCGATGCCCTTTTTCACGAGAATGTCGCGGTCAAGGCCGGCACCGTCGTCGCTGACGGATATAATCACGTCGCCGCCTGTGTTGCGCGCTTCAACGATTATCTTACCCGCGGGTGGTTTGCCGAGCTTAACGCGCTCCTCGGGTGTTTCTATACCATGGTCCATGGAGTTGCGAATAAGGTGCATGAGCGGGTCGCCCAAGTTGTCGATTACGCTCTTGTCCATTTCCGTATCCTCGCCGATAATGACGAGATCCGCCTGCTTGCCGGTCTTGCGGCACATATCGCGCACGATGCGCTCCAGGCGGTGGAATGTGGCGGAAATTGGGATCATACGTATGGACATCACGGTGTCTTGCAACTCGTCTGTGAGTTTTCTCAGCTGGCGCGACGCCTTGTCGAAGGAATCGAGATGCAAATTCATAACCACGGGGTTTTTCGTCACAGTGGTTTCGGTAATGACGAGTTCGCCTACGAGGTTCATGAGTTTATCGAGTTTATCGAGCTTTACGCTCATGTAATTTTGCTTTTGCTGTACGACTTGCGCGTCCGCAGCACTCTTTGCGGCAGCCTCGGCCTCCTGCATGACTACGGGTTTAGCTGTAGGTTGCTTCACAACGACAGGTGAAGGGGCATTAACGGCTTTTTTAGGCGATGATGCTTCCGGGGCAACTTGCTCGGGTTCGGGCACGGGTTCCGAATCGGCTGCCGTAAGCTCAGAAAAATCGAGCGATTTTATAAAGAAGTTTGAGAGAATTTTCTTTTTAATATCTTCCTTGCTTGCGGTGCTCTCAAAGAAAAACGTAAATCCGTTTTCGATGATCCAGTCTTCACTTTGCTCTTTGAGAACATCCTCCGGGATGGTTTTGATGTTCGTGCAAATGCTGTCGATGGATTTGATGACGCCGAATGCGCGTACATTTTCCATCTTACAGCCCGAATCGAAGTAAAGAAGTGCACGGTAGGAGACGGCACCATTCCCGGCTTCGGGTTTGGCCTCAGGTTTTGCCTCGGTCTTAACCTCAGCCTTAGCTTCTGTTTTAGGTGTTGCTGCCGCTTCGGTTTTTTTCTTTTTTGCAGGCTTTACATTGACAACCGTTTCGCCGTTTAGGAGGCTTTTGTGGTAGTCGGTGATCTTTTTTATAAGCTCGTCGGCATTGCCTGCAGGCGTTGTGCCGCCTTGGAGCAACTCAATCTCGCTGCGGATAAAATCCTGTGCGGCAAACACGAGGTCAAATACGTATTGATGATCATAAGGACGCTCGGGGTTCTCTCGAAAGAGCGAAAAAAGATCCTCAACGGCATGGGAAACGTGCATGAGTGCGTCGTAGTTCATCATGCCGGACGAGCCTTTGATGGTGTGCAGGATGCGGAAGATTGCACCTACCTGCTCCGCATTGAAGCGGTCGCTCTTTTCAGCGGCAAGAAGAATACCCTCAAGCTGTTCAATCAGCTGTAGGTTTTCATATACATAAACATCGAGAAGAGAATCGTTTTGCGACATGCGAGCACCTCCCTACATGGGCACTATAAGCACTTTTACTCAGACGTTGATGTTGTTGAGCGCACTTATTATGACGTCTTCCTTGAAAGGTTTTACGATAAAGCCCTTTGCGCCTGATATGATGGCTTCGCGAACCATGCTTTCCTGACCCATGGCGGAAACCATGACTACATTTGCCCTGGGATTGAGTTGAAGAATTTTCTTTAGGGCCGTTAATCCGTCCATTTCGGGCATTGTGATATCCATAGTCACAATATCCGGGGCAAGCTCGGCAAATTTCTGAAATGCAACTTCGCCGTTTTCAGCCTCACCGCAAACCTCATAGCCGTGCTTGGTGATGGTGTTTTTAATGGAAACCCGCATAAAAGCTGCATCATCCGCCACGAGTACCCTTTTCATAATGCATGAACCTCCCTGTTCTGAGCCTTACTGATATAATTTCGGTATTTTACCTAAAAAACTTAAGGTATATTGAAACCTAAATATTCTTTTCTGTGCGCGGCCAGGCCGTACGGACCGTCAAAGAGCCGGTTTCGCAGTTTAGCACAATGGTACGGCCGTTTGTACCGCCCACATCCTCCGCGATAATCGCTATGCAATTCTTTATAAGTGCGGTTTTACTAAATTCTACGTTGCGCTTGCCTACCTGCATCACGTCCGATTGCTCGGTCGTGCCAAACATATGCGCTCCACCCGCAAGCTTTGCGGTCATAAGACGCGGGTTCGCGCCGAAAAGCGTCATACGGCGGACGAGCTCATCCACCGCGGTGTCAGCATATTTAGCAATGTTTACCGAATCTCCCTTGGGAGCATTGGGCAAAAGCACATGTGCAAGCCCGCCTATCTTATGTATCCTGTCATAGAGCACGATACCCACGCAGGAGCCAAGACCCAGCGTCGTTATGGTTTCGGGAGACTTGGCAATAGCCATCTCCGCGATCCCAACTATGGTGTTGGACATATCAAGCAATCCCCATCTTTTGCATCAAAATATGGTGCGACTCCACTTCGGGTATTAGGAAAAAGTGACCGGTGATAAGCCTTGCATCATCAGAAAACACGGTTTCAAGCAACAGCACCGAATCGCCGTATTCTCCGTAGATGGTAGCGGGCAGGTTCATGATAGCGCCCGCCATGTCGATTACAAGGCTCGGCACTGTGCAGCTCACAACAAGCCCCGTGAGCTCACTGATGGCGTTGATATAGGAGCTGCAAAGAATGTTAGCAAGCTCCATGAGTGCGGATTGCTGCATTTCGGAAAGGGAGTCTTGTGTGCAGGTCTCTTCGATGCCCATTGCGGAGATAACCGCTTTGGTGAGGTCGCTTGCATCCTCCATGGTGAGGACAAAAAGAATAGAGCCCGTAAGATCCTGCGTCATACCCACGAGCATGCCTGCAACGAGGCTCTCGGGGCCGCCGAGCAGGTCGCACACGCTGTTGAAATCACACAGCTTTGCGGTAGGCACGTTAAGCCCTATCGGGCGGCCGAGCATGGAAGCAAGCGCCGTTGCCGCATGGCCCGCACCGATGTTCTCGAGCTCCTTGAAAAAATCAAGCTGTACGGGAGAAATACCTTTGATAGCTCCATACCTGCCTTTCGTTTTTTATTGTAAGAAAAAGGAAGTTTACTCTAAACAGCTTCATTATACGGGAGCAAGCTGTTTCTGTCACCACAAATATCGTGTTTTTTCGTGGAAAACATTAAGAAAATGCGCTGAAAAACCGATGCTATTAAAACAAGGAACCAAGGACGGTTCTCTTTTTTTAGCCCATATAGGGCGGAAAGCTGCATGGAGCATTGAAGATTTTCAATATGAACGTAGACGGCACTGCGATGCTTATCTCGTTGGGGAAGCAGGCGTCGGCGCGCTTTACCTAATGCCGTAGACTCGCAATCTCCTATAAACATGGGCAGATGTTCCAAGACGAGCTTCGTAAAAGCTCCGCTTGTTTGTAGGAAAACGGTCAGGCGGGCAGTTTGCACCATATTGACCTGGCCATATAATCTTTAGAAAGAGAATCACGCACGATGAGGATTGAAGGGATCGGCATCCAAATAACGGGGGCGCAAAATGCGCAAAGCACTTCGTCCATATCGTTTGAAACGGGCGATGTGTTCATTGCCGACGTCCAAAAAGCCGAGGGTGACGCGGTCGTATTAAAAATGCCGGACGGGCGGCTTCTTAACGCCCGCCTTTCGGAAAATGCGGTTTTAAATTTGAACGACCGCGTGGAGTTTATCGTAACGCAAAGCGGCGATGACTCTCTTGTTCTTCGCATCGCCTATGTGGAGCCGCAAGCCGCGGAGGCTTTGCCACAAGCGGCCGCAAGTGCTGCGGAGGCAGCGCTTTTGGAACTTTTTGAGCAGTCGGGCATACGGCCGGATGCGCGAAGCCTTGCTTTTGCCTTGCGGATGATGCAGCAAAATAATCTAACG
>JAEWZS010000011.1 GCA_023458355.1 Bacillota bacterium | reverse complement strand
ACATACTTCGCCAAATAGAGAAAGAGCTGGGTGTTAAACTTACCGTGATTGCAACGGGCGGAATGTCTTCGATGATTGCTGAGGAAACAGATCGCATTGACATCGTGAACCCCACGCTCACGCTTGAAGGGTTGGCGTTGATTTATGAGATGAACAAAAAATAAAGAGTACCATTTAAAACCGGTTCTAAAAGGCGCCACTGGCGCCTTTTTTGGCCCCTTAGCAATCCCTGTCCACCTTAAAAAGGCCACTGCGTGGGGCTTATAGTAAGCTGAGTATTGCTTAGGTGCCGGCCACCGGATAGACCGCCACTGTCATCTTGAACAGAGTGAAGGGTCCCCTTCGATCTATCATCGTATTATCGGTACGCGCTTTGTGCGTCCGGCCATTTTCGCGCGCCCATGCAGGGGGCGAAGCCGAAGCGCCGCCTGTGGCGGATGAAGCGAGGCGAAAGCCCAGTAAGCAAAGGAGTATTGCGACATAAGGAGCAAGACGACTATTGCGAACTGCGTCTCACTCCGCTTAGCTCCGTTCGAAATGACAGCATTTGCCGGGCGTTTCGTGTTCCGACTGTCATTTCGAGCGTAGCGAGAAATCCCCCGGAGTTATCACCGTAAACATCGTTACGCACTTTATACATTCTTTTGTCGTGGCTTGACGATTTTTATGGATAGTGTAAAATAATTTTAGGACGTAATCTACCATTGTTTCCGGGGTTTTTATAATGCGGGATAAGAAAAGGCTTTTCGCGGTAAACAGCAAAACCGTTGTCGCAATCATCTTCGGCACGGTTGTTTTCATGCTTTTATCTATGTACGCTAAGCTCCCCTCGCCGTTACCGGGAACCGAGTTCCAAACTGCCTATAGCATTGCGGCCGTATTCGGAGCTTTGTTCGGACCTGTTGCAGGTTTTTTAATCGGTTTTATCGGCCATGGGCTGTACTTTTTTTTTATGAGTGGTTCCCCGTGGTGGAGTTGGGTCATTGCAAGCGGTGTTGCGGGATTTTTGTACGGCATCGCATTTAAGTTCGTAAATGCTGATTTATTCAAGGTGAAAGATGCCGTGTTCTTCAATGTGATTCAAATCACCGGCAACGCAATCGCATGGGCTCTCATAGCGCCGGTACTCGACATATGGATCTATTCTGAGATTGCCGATCTCGCGATTAAGCAAGGCACGATTACCGCAATCATGAACAGTATCAGCTGCGGTGTTATAGGTACGTTTCTTCTTATCATCTATTCCGCGGTTCGCCGGAGGGAGTTAGTGTAGTCTTCGAGAATGAAATAAGAGAAGCCAACCCTAAAGGATCGGCTTCTGTAAAAATAGAGCGGAGGACAAAATGGAAAAGACATTGGTGTTTCAAAGCGATTTTGGGCTTGTGGACGGAGCGGTCGCAGCCATGTACGGCGTTGCGCTTGGTGTAGATGAAAGCCTGAGGCTGTTTGATCTAACCCACGACATCATACCTTACGATATTTGGGAAGCCTCCTATAGGCTGTTCCAAACGGTGCAATACTGGCCCAAGGGGACGGTATTTGTGAGTGTAGTGGACCCGGGTGTGGGTTCCGACAGAAAGAGTGTGGTCGTAAAAACGAGGCTCGGGCATTACATCGTAACACCGGATAACGGGAGCCTTACGCATTTGAAGCTTTACGTAGGTATTGAAAGCGTAAGGCATATCGATGAAAACCGCCACATGCGCGGTGACAGCGGCGGTTCGTATACCTTCCACGGGCGCGATTTGTACGCCAACACGGGCGCAAAGCTCGCTGCGGGTATCATCACCTTTGAGGAGGTGGGGGAGATGCTCGATGTTAAAAATGTCGTGGAGTTGCCTGTCGGTATCGTAGAGTGCGGTGAGCATAGCGTCACGGGCTGCATCGATACGCTTGACGTGCGCTTCGGCAGTTTATGGACGAACATCACCCGCGAGGACTTTTTAAGCCTTGGGGTAGATTTCGGTTCACAGGTGGAGGTTGCCATTAGGAACGGGCACACGCTTGTGTACAACAACCGCGTAACCTACGGCAAAAGCTTTGCAGATGTTTATGTGGGTGAACAGATACTCTACGTAAACTCGCTTTTCCGTATGGCTCTCGCCATCAACCAGGGTAACTTTGCAAGAGCCTATTCGGTAGGCACTGGATTGCAGTGGAGTATACAGTTGAAGAAAGTTTAGGGGACCATATAAAGTACTATCAAAAGTAATCCCACAACGATAAAAACGGCGTAAACGACATCAGACGGCGTATAAGAGGGCCGGTCATGTTAAAGCAATTTAGCTTGCATGACCGGTCTTTTATTCATATGCTGCGGTGCAGGATATGTTTACGAGCAATTATCTCGAAATGTTTTTGGAGCCGTACCGCCTTTTACTGCAGAATCGGTATAATGTATCGCGTTTATATAAGTAGCACACATTGCAAGCGGAACATATTCTTGGTTAGGTAAGTAATTTGCTGCGGCTAAGGTTATGCATGCATGAACTCGTGAAATTTCATGAGACATCATGCGGATGAGGGGTGTTTTTGTTGGCGGAGGAAGGCTATGTACAGGCAACCGTAGATGCTCAAGAAAAGCGGTCGATTTTCACAAGAACGCAAGCTAAGGGTACAGGCTTTGGGAATAAGATCAAAACGATGCTGAGGTTTATTGGGCCGGCATTCATCGTTAGCGTTGCCTATATAGACCCCGGTAATTTTGCCACCAACATCAGCGGGGGGTCAAAATTCAATTACAACTTGGTCTGGGTGATCCTGTGGAGCAACCTTATGGCGCTTTTTTTACAGTCCTTGTCTGCAAAACTCGGTATTGCGACAGGGTACAATCTGCCGCAGATGTGTGGCAAAGTATTTTCAAGAAAAGCCAACTGGTGCTTCTGGGTCGTAGCCGAAATAGCAGCTATGGCAACCGATCTTGCGGAATTTCTTGGCGGAACATTGGGGTTCTATTTACTGTTTCATATCCCGATGGTATACGCAGGCATACTTACTGCTGTGCTGACTTTTTTGATTGTGTACGTAGGCAAGTACGGCCAAAGAGTTGTGGAAGGCGTTATCACAATACTGGTTGGGGTGATCTGTGCCGCCTATACGCTGGAGCTTTTTTTAGCGAAACCTGATTGGGGTACAGCAGGTATACATATGTTAATACCCTCTTTGCCCAATGGCGAAGCCGTTATGATTGCTGTGGGTATGCTTGGTGCAACGGTTATGCCTCATGTCATCTATCTCCATTCGCAGCTGGTGCAGCATAGGAATAAGGATGCCACCGAGCAGGATAAAAAGCGGCATTTCAAAATGGAAAAGCTGGATATTGTAATTGCGATGAACATTGCGTTTGTTGTCAATGCGGCAATGGTAATCGTATCGGCCGCGGTGTTCTTTCGCAACGGGCTAAATGTAGATACGATTGAACAAGCCCATCACTCGCTTTCGCCTCTGTTAGGCGCGGCGTCGAGCGGTGCGTTCGGCTTGGCGCTTATAGCCTCCGGCCTTTCCTCCTCGGCTGTCGGCACGATGGCAGGGCAAACGATTATGCAGGGGTTTGTAGGGCTCAACATCAGCGATAATATAACGAGACTAATCACGATGCTTCCCGGTATGCTCATCATTATACTGGGGGTGAACCCCATGCAGGCGTTGGTTTTAAGTCAAGTCACACTCAGCTTCGTGCTTCCGTTGGCCATCATACCCATGCTGCTCATCACACGTCGCAAGGATCTGATGGGCGATTTTGCAAATAAACCTGTTACCAACCTGATGGGATGGTTGATTTCAGGTGTGATTATAGCTGCCAACATCATCCTGCTGTATCTGACTTTTCTAGGCCGGGTTACGCTTTAATAAGGTTTCAGATAAGAGCAAACGACTGTGATCAATAACAATTGCATTCGGAGCAAACGAGCTGCCGGACAGACAAGAATAACGGCATAGCCACAAGGCTATGCCGTTATTTCATACATATTAAAATCTTGTTTGGCAACCTCAAATGGCACTTCTCTAATTGCTCTTTTTTATGTTGCTTCTACGCTCGTAGGTTTGGTACTCGCCGCATAATTGTAAAGCTCATCCACCTTGTTGCGCTTGGGCAACGCAAAAACGAGAATGCCCAATAGGTATACGCCTTGGAAGCATATTTGAATGAGCCAATAGGGAGCAACCTCGCCAAGCGCACCGGCTAATAGCTGGCCGAGCATCATGGCTGCGGAGGTAAGTACCGAGAAAAACGCGTTCGTTTTGGCGCGCATTTGGTTCGGTACATGGCTTTGTACCGCACTCACGCGGATATTTGCGCTGTTCATGCCGAGGAGACCAAGCAGGAAACGGCTTATGCACATCAGCAAAAATGGCATGAAGAAGAACGTACCGTCGAGCAGCACGAACGAGAAATATACCGCTATGGCAATCGTGAATCGCTTTTTTTCCGGTATCTTAATAAAATAATGCAGGAATCCGCCGAACATGTAACCGGCGCTTCGAATCGAGGTCATAAGCGCAAACTGGTCGTTTGTGAGCGTTGCGCTTTTATTAAAGAACGGATAGGTCAGAACACTGCCCGAAGAATCCGCGAACATCACAAGGGTAAACAGCAGAAATACCGATCGTATGGCAGGGTCCTTCATGAAATAGCGAAAGCCGTCGCGAAGATCCTCGCCGTATTCTTTAAGGCTCGTTTTTTCCGCCTCGATGTATTCGAATTT
>JAEWZS010000010.1 GCA_023458355.1 Bacillota bacterium | reverse complement strand
CGGCGGCGAGCTTTACTTTGGTATATAGGAAACCCTGCGGCTCAATGCGCACAAGAGGCCCCATTTCGCAAAAACCATGGCAGCCGCTCTTTTTAAGTCCCACACTTTTTTCGTGTGGCTCTTTTTCAAGCTCGACCGTGCAGGAGATGCTTCGTGCCTTCAGAAGCTTTTGAAACGCATCGTATATTTCAAAGGAGCCGCTTGACACGCAACCGGTTCCCGCACAAACGAGTATTTTTGGGGTCTGGGCGGCAAGAGATAAGGCGTAGGCTTTGCGGCAGGCGCAAAGGTCTTCACGATTTTTCAGCATAAATTACAGCTCCTTCCTGAGTGACGCAATAAGTTCCGATGCCTTATCGGGCGTCATGGCAGGGTACACCTTGTCGTTGACGGTGATGACGGGCGCGAGTCCGCATGCACCCAAACATGCCACGGTTTCAAGCGTAAACAGAAGGTCTTCTGAGGTGTGTTCGTTTTCGTGTAACCCAAGCTCTTTTCTAAGCCTTGTGAGGATGGGGATGGACTTACGGATGTGGCATGCGGTACCGTCACACACCTTGATGACATATTTGCCCTTTGGCTCCAGCGAGAAATTTTCGTAAAAGGTGGCGATGCTGTAAATTTTCGCTTCGCTAAGCGCAAACTTTTTTGACAGCAGCGGAAACACCTCTCGCGGCAGATAACGGTACTTCTCCTGAATGTCCTGCAAAATGGCAATAATGGCGCTTTGCCGGTTGTTATGCTCCTTGAGGATGCAATCCAATTCGGCATAATAGTCGGCGTTATTCATGCTAAGGCTCCTTTAAAGCATTAAAAATGGCTGATTTTTACTTTTTTACCCATCCGTCTGAGGCATTGCGACAGCTCCTCAACGAGGGTCATCTTAATGCTGAAGGTAATGGGGAGCTGCGGGTTTTGATGTGCGGGGTTTACAGCTCTACCTACAAAAAGACCTATGTCTGTTGCTTCCTCGAAAAGAAGCCGTGCAATTTTTGACGCACCGTCCTCCTGTGTGGACCACTCCGAAAAGCGTTTGTTAGCCCCTTCATAGTCGCGCGCGTATTCTAAAACCTTGTTGATGGTAACAACACCCTCCGTCACAAGGTCGACGCCCTCTATTTCGGCAGTCGGCGGAATATCGGGAGATACATAGCGTGGCGGCGAGACGTTGAGCGGTTTATTGAGGTATTCTGCAGCGAGCGTGGAGGTAGTACCCCCGCATACGATGTGCTTACCCTCCTTGGAGAAAAAAAGCGCCATCATGTGTTTTACGTCTTTTGGGTCGGCCGGAGGGCCAATTAATAGGTTCATGGGCGTGCGCTTGCGTATTTTTACAGTGCATACGCTGGCGTCGTCGCCGGGCTTGTCCTCATAAAGCGCACGACATTCGTCAAGCAGCATGGTACTTATGTTTTTTGCCGTGAGCTTCTCCTCATATATCGCTTCAAGAAACGTTGCAATCTCATCACGTTTCCAGCCGAAGTTGAGTGAAAGTCCTACCCCCGCGTGCTCTACACCGTCGCTAAACGCAACAAAAGTGTCCCCTTCGCGCAGCTTGAGCTTTGACTTGGAGATGGTTTTATCCCCGATGATTTCGGAGGTTTGCGGGTATTTTACGGCTTTCCCATTGCGCAGAAAAATAGCTTTCGGGTTGTCAAACTGGATAAGCTCAGCCTCAAGGTTATTGGCGATGCGCAGTATCGTAAATGTTGAATAGGCAATCTGCCTGGTTTTGCATACGGGGAGCGTGGCGGCCATGGCATCCACGCATTCCTCAAGTGACAACGAATTGGCAACCATTGTGGAGATGAGTTTTGCGGTGAGTGTTGATAGTATGTTTGCTTTTACGCCGCTTCCGAGTCCGTCGGCGAGCACTACAACCAGCGCATTCTCATCCGAATGCGTAATCTCTATATGATCACCGCATAGCTGCTCCCCAAATTTGTTAGCGCTCACGTACCCTACGTCAGTGCAAAATTCATTCATTGGACAGCGACTCCTTCAGCTTGGTAAGTGCAATCTTTGTTTCTGCAGTCGTTTCGCCCAGGAGAGAAGCAATCTCCTGTACAGCGCGCATCTGTTTATCAATCACTTTATCGGCAATCTCCATGGTGTTGCGGCTAATCTTATCGCGGCTTAATTGCGTGCGTGTTTCTTCGGTCACATCGCGCATAAAGCAGATGATGATATGATAACCCTTGTCGTACACAACCGTCTGAACCGCATATTTTTGATATTCCGCAAGATAAACACGCTTGTCTCGCACGGGCTTGCCGCCCTTCACAACCGTTAGGAAGGGGGCGGGGTCCAAAATACAAGCCACATGCTGTGTGAGAACACTCCTCGGGTCTTTTATGTTCATGAGCCGGCACGCTGCACTGTTTAACTGCTGCACCTCTAATTTTTCGTTCAGCACAAGTATGGCATTGGGAGTGTTTAATATGATGTTGTCTGAAAAGGATTCCGCCTTTTCTTTTAAATACGGCAGGCACATGGTAAGATCCGCCTTGCCCAAAAGTACGGCCTCCGCCTTTTCACGGCAGGAATTATAGCCGCAGCTTCCGCAGTTGAGCTCATCTTCGGGCTTGAATTTGGCGAGTTTGTGAAGAACTTCTTCGATGGCCGTGCCGCCTATGTGTACGGTTCGCGGCGCAAGCTTCGGGAACTCGCGAACAAGCTCCGCCTCGGGCGGATAGCTTACTTTGAAGTCCTCCTTGCCGGCGGCGCGATCCACAGCAAGAAATTCCTTCACGGGTGCGCGGCGGTTTTTGCCTATGACGGGCCCGCCCACGCAACTGCCCGCACAGGCAGACATCTCGATAAAGCACCTATTGATGTTATGGTTTAAAATATCCTTGATGGCATCGATACAGTTTTCTACACCGTCTACGCTCATATACGCGTAATCGGCGTTATCAGCAGTCATGGTGCGAAGTATCCCACCCGTAGTTGGGAAAAGCCGCGCCTTACTGTGCGTAGTATTGTCGGGGATTGACTCGAAAACAACTTGCTCCTCCTCAAGCCATTCAAAAAGCTCTTCAAAGGTAAGCACGCAGTCCACCGCACCGGGGTACTGCTCAGCTTCGGCTTTTTTTGAGATACAGGGGCCTATGAACACAGTTTTTGCGTCAGTATACCGTTTTTTTATGTCCATGCAGTGTGCCTGCATGGGAGAAACCACGGGCGCAAGGTAAGAAATCGCTTCCGGATAGTGCTTTTGCACGAGGAGGTTTACGGTAGGGCAGCAGGTAGAAATAATCACATCCTGTTTGCCTTTTTCGCAAAGCGCGTCATATTGTGCCTTCACGACCGTAGCGCCCAGCGCTGTTTCCTCAGCACCTTTAAACCCTAAGGCTTTGAGAGCGCGCTCCATGGAGGCGATGGAAACGCCGTCAAAGCCCGCCACGAAGGAAGGAGCGACACTCGCGTAAACCGGAGCTCCCGTTTTAAGGAGCGCTTTGGCCGCGGGCAAGTCGTTTCTGACCTTTTTGGCATTTTGCGGGCATGCTACAAAGCATTTGCCGCATAGGATGCATGCATCATCCATGATGTTCGCCTGTGCGTCGGAAAAGCGTATAGCCTTTACCGAACAGTTGCGGATGCACTTATAGCAGTTTTTGCAGTTGGATTTTTTTAGCTGTAGGTATTCCTCCATGGTGCTTCCTCCTTGCGCCTCAATGGTGCTTGCGGTATTAAAGCCGCGTCATGATCTCCTTTTCAAAAAAGACGTCGATGTTTTCCGTACAAAGTGAATAGATTTTTTCATCAAGCTTGACGCATACGCCGCCGGTGCAGTTGCCCATGCAAAACGAGCCGCATAGCTCAAGCTTTTCTGAAACGCCGCGTTCCTCAGCCAGGTGCTGCAGTGTGTCAACGACAGCCTTCGAGCCTTTGAGGTGGCATGAGCTTCCTATGCAAACCGTTACTTTCATTCATTTACCCTCTTGAGCGCGCTGTTACGCGATGCTTCCGCCTGCGAGTCCATTTCCTGCCTACCATAGTACGCATTTGTGTACATAGTGCGGATTTCACTAAACAGCGGGTAGCGAGGGTTGGCACCGGTGCACTGGTCGTCGAAGGCCTGTTCCACCATGTCTTCAAGACGGTCGAGGAAGTTTTTCTCCTTCACGCCGTACGCTGCGATGGTCGAATGGATGTCCACTTTTTCCTTTAGCACGTCGATGGCTGCAATAAGGTTATCAAGCTTCTCATGGTCATTTTTGCCCTTGATGCCTAGGTAGTCGGCAATCTCAGCATACCTGCTTAGGGTATTGGGGTAGCCGTATTGGGAGAATGTGCCCATCTTTGCGGGGGTCTCACAAGCATTGAAGCGCATCACCTCGTCGATCATGAGTGCGTTTGCGACACCGTGTGGCAGATGGTGAAATGCACCGAGTTTGTGCGCCATGGAGTGGCAAACTCCTAAAAACGCATTTGCAAACGCCATACCGGCCATGGTTGCTGCGTCGGCCATCTTTTCACGTGCGAGAAGGTCGCTTGCACCGTTTTCGTATGCGCGGGGCAGGTACTCGAATATGTTCTTCAATGCCTTAAGGGCCATGGAATCCGTATAGTCGGTCGCGAGCATGGAGGCATATGCCTCAAGCGCGTGCGTCAGAGCGTCGATGCCCGATGCAGCCGTCAGCCCTTGGGGTGCATTTTTCATCATATCCGCATCCACAATGGCCATTTTGGGCATAAGTTCGTAGTCAGCAAGCGGGTATTTTACACCGGTTTTTTCGTCTGTGATGACTGCAAACGGCGTTACCTCAGAGCCCGTGCCCGCCGAGGTGGGTACTGCGATAAAGTACGCCTTTTCGCCCATCTTGGGGAAGGAGTAGATGCGCTTGCGGATGTCGGAAAAGCGCATTGCCATATCTTCAAAATCCACATCGGGGTGTTCATACAGTACCCACATGATTTTTGCAGCATCCATGGGAGAACCGCCGCCTATGGCGATAATCACATCCGGCTCAAACGCGCGCATCGCTTCCGCACCGGCTTTGGCGCAGGCGAGCGTGGGGTCATTTCCAACGTCGAAAAACACCGTGTGGGTTATACCCATCTCATCAAGCTTTTTCTCGACCGGCTTTGTATAGCCGTTTTTATATAGGAACGGGCCGGTTACGAGAAATGCCTTTTTCTTGTTGAGCACGGACTTGAGCTCATCGAGCGCTATGGGCAAACTACCCCTTTTTATGTAAACCTTTTCGGGGGCACGGAACCAAAGCGTGTTTTCGCGGCGATCGGCAACGGTTTTGATGTTTAAAAGATGCTTAACGCCTACATTCTCACTAACCGAATTGCCGCCCCACGAGCCGCAGCCAAGAGTGAGGGAGGGGGCAAGCTTGAAGTTGTATAAATCGCCGATGGCGCCCTGCGAAGTGGGCGTATTGACGAGTATACGACCCGTTTTCATACGTGCGGTGAATGCGTCGAGCTTTTCTTTTTCAGAATCGGTATTCAGATACACGCAGGAGGTATGCCCGAAGCCGCCGTCGGCCACAAGCCGTTCTGCCTTGTCCAGCGCATCCGAAAAGTTTTTGGCGCGATACATCGCAAGCACCGGAGAAAGCTTTTCGTGTGCAAATGCCTCAGAAGGCTCCACGCTATCCACTTCGCCGATGAGGATTTTTGCCGATTCGGGCGTATTCACGCCTGCAAAAGAAGCGATCTTATGAGCGCTTTGCCCTACGATTTTAGAGTTGAGTGCGCCATTGATGAGGATAACCTTTCTGACCTTCTCAGCCTCAGTGGCGTTTAATACGTAGCATCCGCGCGTGATAAATTCCTTTTTCACCGCATCGTACACTTTGTCGAGCGCAATGACCGATTGCTCTGAGGCGCAGATCATGCCGTTATCAAAGGTTTTGGAGTGGATAATGGAGTTCACGGCAAGTGTTACATCAGCGCTCTCGTCGATAATCGTAGGTGTATTACCGGCACCCACGCCGATGGCGGGCTTACCGCTTGAATATGCTGCTCTTACCATGCCCGGGCCGCCTGTTGCCAATATGAGATCCGCCTTTTTCATGGCAAGGTTACTAAGCTCCAAAGAGGGAACATCGATCCATGCGATGATGCCTGCGGGTGCGCCGGCCTTCACCGCAGCATCAAGCACGACCTTCGCAGCCGCTACCGTTGACGCTTTTGCGCGCGGATGCGGGCTTATGATCATGGCATTTCTGGTTTTAAGTGCGAGAAGCGTTTTGAAGATGACGGTACTCGTGGGGTTGGTGGTGGGAATCACGGCTGCGATGACGCCGACTGGCTCGGCAATCTTCTGTATGCCGAAAACCTCGTCTTCCTCAATCGTACCGCAAGTCTTTGTATCCTTATAGGCGTTGTAGATATACTCTGAGGCAAAATGGTTTTTGATGACCTTGTCCTCGACGATGCCCATGCCGGTCTCTTCAACGGCTAGCTTAGCAAGATGAATGCGCTCACGCGCAGCCGCAGCTGCTGCCGCTGTGAAAATCTTATCTACCTGCTCTTGTGTGTAGAGAGAAAAGATGCGCTGTGCGCTTTGAAGCCGCTCAAAGGCTTTCTCAAGCGAGTCCACGGTTTCCACGGTTTTATAGCCCGTAACGATCTGCATGTTTCTCATGTAAGTTTCCTCACTTTGCGTCATATAATTGCTCGTTGAGGTGCTTTGACAGCACCGCGAGTGAGCTTGCCATGTTTTCGTTGAGCACAAGTACATTTTCCGGCACCCTAAGCTTAACAGGTGCAAAGTTCCATATGGCGAGCACGCCGCTTTGTACTAGCGTATCGCACACGCTTTGTGCCCCCGATTCCGGTACGGTGATGATGCCGATACGGATGTTCATGCGCTTACATAGATCAAAAAGCTTTTCCGATTGCAGTACTTTCGTGCCGTGTAAAATCGTGCCGGTTATGGAAGGATCGGTATCGAACGCTGCCACAATGTCGAGTCCATACTGCGAAAACCCTTTATAGGATAGGAGCGCTTTACCGAGGTTGCCTGCGCCTACGAGTACCGCGCTTCGCGTGTCGCCGTAGCCTAAAAACTGCTCGATATCGAGTATAAGGTCCTCTGTGATATAGCCGATTCTGGGGCGGCCGCCGCTTGATACAAGCGCCAGGTCTTTTCGTACCTGCACGCTGTTGAGCTCGAGCGCCTCAGCAATGGCGGTAGCAGAAATGTTGAGCGCGCCGCTCTGCGGTAGTGATTTAAGGTATTTCACATAAAGTGGCAGGCGCTTGAGTGTCATGAGCGGGATGGATATCGGTTGCATGCTAGGCTCCTTTCCATTGGACGTGAGGCGCCAAAAATACCGGAAGGCGGGAGGTCGGCAGCCAATTTGCTGCTTTAACCGGTGGTTTGTAACAGCATCCTATTACGTCTCTCTTCGTTAACATTTTAACAATATAAAACGCACACGGGAAATATAAAGCCGGCATATCGATATATAAATATCGATATGCCGTTATCGTAATATTGGATATTGGTTTTGTGGGGTGTTTTATGTGTAGATCTTGGAGGATACTTTATCCTTGGACTCGTACAGCTTTTTAAGAAACCGTTCATCTAACTGTGTTAGCCTATAACCCTCTTCGTAAACGAGCACATCCTTATATGGATGGTAGGCACCGCTGCATTTACGCTGCACGAGATTATAAAGGGTAAGAATTTCTTCGGGTATGGGGGATACCCACATATAGGTAGAAGGTATGTTTGATAACATGTCAAACTGGCTGCAACGTTCGTATACATAGATCTTCCGCTTGGTTTTTGAGGGGGAGCTCGCCTTTGCAGCCATGCGCGCGGTGAGGTAGGGGACCTTGTTATCGCCGTGCGTGATCTCTACATATTTACTTAGTTTTGCATACTGCACCTCTGTCACGTTTGCCATTGGATGCGCTTTTGACATAACAGCGAGGTAATCAAATTCCCAGATCGGTTCATACGAAAGCTTCTTTTCCTTTAAATAATCGAGGAAATAGTTCTCATAATCCGCCGGATAACGTATGATCCCAAGCCCGTGCTTGTGATCCGCTACATTTGCGATGGTTTGCATGGAGTTTGTCTCCTGCACGCTTACGTCGATCTCCTTTTGTGCGTCCAGCTCCGCCACAAAGTTTGTGAATGCACGGGCAATGTAGCTGCCGCGCGGTATGGAGATGCGAAAAGCCTGCCGATCGCTGTTCTCCGGTGTGGAAAGGGTCTCCATTTTTTCAACCTGCCGCAAAATGTCTTTTGCGTAGGCCAAAAAGTCGATGCCCTTTTTTGTTGGGATAACGCCGCGCGCAGAACGTTCAAATATCGTAATGCCCAAAGAGTCCTCAAGTTCTTTGATGGCTTTGCTAAGGTTGGGCTGGGCCATATACAGGTTTTCTGCAGCTTGTGATATGGAACGTGTTTTTTCCACCTCTACGGCGTATTTCAAATGGAGCGTATTCACGGTCAGGTTTCCTCCATAACATCGGCGGCACCATCTTCGAGATAACTCGATAGTAAGGCAAGTGAGGCAGCCATGTTTTCATTTTTAATAAAGATATCTTTCGGTGCGGTCAGATGTGCGGGTGCAAAGTTCCATATGGCGCGTATGCCACACCGCACCAGCGATTCGCAAATAGTTTGTGCTTGGTCCGCGGGGACGGCGATGATACCTATCTGTACGCGGAGCCTTTCGCAAATTTCACAAAGCCTGCTCATGGGAAAAACCGGCTTTGTATCGATCTCAGTTCCGATAATGCTTTCATCCACGTCAAACGCGGCGAGGATGTGAAGCCCATAGTTTTGAAATCCGTGGTAGGATAAAAGCGCTTTACCAAGCGAACCTGCGCCTACCAGTACGGCGTCCTTTGTATTGTGGTACCCAAGAACGTTTTCCATATTCGCAATAAGTTCCGCCACAACAAAGCCTGTTTTAGGCTTGCCCTTCGTAGGGCTAACGGCGGCGAAATCCTTGCGCACCTGTACCTCGTTGAGTCCCAGTGCTTCGGCGACAGATGGGGCGGCAATCACCGCCGTATCCGAGGCGCGCAGCGCTTTTAAATATTGCAGGTAGTAGGGCATGCGCTGAACAGCCTGCGATGAAAGAACGATCATACCTTTTTGCCCCCTTGCATCTCGACGAATTACGGTATTTATTTATCGATAGTATAATATTGATACCTTGCATTGTCAAACGTTTAACAAAGGTAGAAATTAAAAAAGCGATTTGGGATAGTAGGCCCACTTAGCTTTTTGGTATTGCCTTTTTTGCTTTTGAAACGGGCATATTATGCCCGTCTTAAAATATCCCCTTCTTTTAGTGAAACGTCGCATCCGATTGTAAGCTTTTGTTTTGGGTGTGGTGCCGAAGCTACCGGCGTGCCCTCCGCATCCCAAATGCCGTCTACCGTAAAAGTGCGAAACGGGTCGCCGGGTGAGAGTATGGAAAGTGTTTCCTTATCGAAAAAGCGGTTGCGCTGCTCTATATGAGCAAGCTTATTTTGTGCATCGTAGTGATGTACAACGGCGCATATAATCGCGTCCGCTACATAGCCGCCCGTTTTCGTTTCCTGTCCAATAACCCCCGGGTTGCCCAACGCAAAGCCGGTAAAATACGGGCGGTGGCTCGCGCGTTCGAGTTCCGCTAAAACGCGCTCGTCCAAAGCTTCTAAGCGACCGTACGCATCAAGCGCCATGCGATAGGCGTTCACAACGGTGGCTACATAGCCGATGGATTTCATGCGGCCTTCGATTTTTATGCTGTCAATGCCAATTTCAGAAATCTTATCGATGTGGCGGATGAGATTTAAATCCTTGGCGTTGAGTATATATGTGCCGCGTTCATCCTGCTCGATTTGGAAGTACTCTCCGTCTTTGCCGCGCTCGCGAAGCTCGTAGGTCCATCGGCATGGCTGCGCGCATTCTCCACGATTGCTGTCGCGTCCGGCAATGTAGTTGCTCAAAAGGCAGCGGCCGGAATAGGAAACGCACATGGCGCCGTGCACAAACATTTCAAGCTCAAGCGTTTGGGGCAACTTGATGCGCATTTCGCCGATTTGGGATAGAGATAGTTCGCGCGCGAGGATAATGCGCTTTACGCCGAGTTCGTGCCAAAAAAGCGCCGCTTCGGTATTGAGCGTGTTTGCCTGCGTGCTTAAGTGAAGCGGCATTTTTGGTATGGCTTTTTGCGCGATGCGTATTACGCCGGGGTCGTTTACGATAATTGCGTCCGCACCCGCGTCGGCGATGCATTGTAAAAGCGCGGGGAGTTCCTTTATATCGTTTTCATTCGCGAATGCATTTAAGGTTACGAAAATACGCTTATGAAGCATGTGCGCAAACGCACATGCTTCATATAGTTCATCCGTATTGAAATTATCCGCAAAATTGCGAAGGCTCATGAAGCGCATGCCTAAGTAGGCTGCATCCGCACCGAAGCGGAATGCCGTTTTGAGCCTTTCGCTGTTTCCTGCGGGGGCTAAAAGCTCCGGTATCATCCATTACCCCCATAGCGGGCTGTATTTTGCAACGTTAGCCTCGTGCTCCTCGAGCGTCTTGGCGTAAGCGAGTTCACCTGTCTTTGGATCCATCAGGCAGAAGTACAGATAACCTTCCGCGAGAAATTCTTCATTGGGGTAAAGCACCGCCTCAATAGCGGCCTTACCGGGGTTCGTGATGGGACCGAGCGGAAGCCCTTTGTATACATGCGTGTTATAAAGCGAAGGGTCGTTCATTTGATCCTTTGTGAACCGCAGCGTGTTTTGCTTGAAGATGTAGCGTAGCGGTGCATCGGAGCCGAGGGTCATATCCGCAGCCATGCGGTTGTAGAACACGGCGGCGACCTTTGCAAAATCGGACGGCACTGCCTCTTTTTCGATAAGGGATGCAAATGTCACGACGTCATCCGTGCTCATGTTGAGTTCCTCCGCGCGTGCGGCGTAATCGTCGTTGAATACGTTGAAAAACTGCATGAGCATCGTTAAGATGACCGCTTTTTCGGTGGTATCCGCATAGACGCTATAGGTGTCGGGGAACAGATAGCCTTCAAGCACATAGTCGCGCGCTTGCTTCGGATCCGTCGGAATGGCGGATACGAAGGCATAGGAGGTAAACTCGGAGCCGGTTTTGCATAGCTCAAGGAAGGTGGAAGCACTCTTTATAATGCCGTCTTGTTCAAGCTTAAATGCGATAGCTTCTATATCCATTCCTTCGGGGATGGTAATGCTTACCTCGGTACGTGGAGGATTGCCCTTACATATCTCGTCCACAATCTGGCCGATATCCATGTTGCGCGAAAGCACATAGGTACCCGCTTTCAGCTTGCTCGACTTCCCGGTAAAGTCTACATAAAAGCTGAACGCCGCCTTGCTTTTGATGAGGCCGTCTTGCCCCTCGCCGCCGGCTTCGTACAATAAACGCGCAATTTCAGATGCCGCTGCGCCTTTTTTTATGGTAATGGTGATGGGTGTAGCATCGTTTGCATTGACAGGGCGCACGAACTCATCGAGCACCTTGTCTGTTATGATATACACAATCAACGCACAGATGACGAGGCTCAAAACTAAGATCGTTAAAGGACGCGTTAAGCGCCACACGCGCGGGAGCTTATTTTTAGTTGTCTTTTCGGAGGTCTTATCGTCTGCCACGTCAGTCCTCCAGCATGCCAAGGTCTACGTCTATAGCCTCGGCAAGTATTTTGTAAACGTCCGACAGCATGATGTTTAAACGATATTCCGCAATTAAAAACTCGGACGCATCGCGGTTGAGCTGCAATATCTCACCGACTTTTTGTAGCCGCTCCAAGGTTGCTTCATCCTTTTGACCGCTCATGGCGGCAGACTGCGCTCTAAACTGAAGCTGGTGGTATTCCTTGATGAGCGCCTTCGTGGTATCGTTCGCGGTCGCTGCCTCTTTAAGCGAGGTATACTTCTTGTACTCTTCGCTGTTTTTAAGAAGTGTCGCCAGCTCTCTTGCCTTGTCGTAAATCATATAAGAAAAACCTCCTTAAACTTCGGTCGTAATCACAAGTATCATCGGCCTGCGTTTTGTTTTATTGTACAGGAAATTCTTCAAGGATGCGCGCATATTGTTTTTGACGGAAACCCATTCGGTTTTTTGCGTGGCTGCAAATTGAGCGGCAAGCTCCTTTACATAGGCGCGCGACTCGTTTAAAAGCTCTTCAGAGCTTTTTACATACACAAACCCACGGGAAACAATCTCCGGCGGTGCCAATAGTTCGCCCGTTTGCTTTTTTATAGTGACAACCACGGTGAAAAGTCCATCCTCGGAGAGTATACGGCGATCCCTTAGTACAACGCTTCCGATGTCGCCAACGCCGTTGCCGTCGATCATTACACTGCCGGCAGGCACGATGCCTGTAATTACGCCGCGCTTGCGCGTAAGCTCGATTACGTTGCCAAGCTCCGGAATAAAAATATTTTCGCGCTCCACGCCCATTTCCGCGGCAAGGTTGGCATGCTGGTAGAGATGGCGTGTTTCACCGTGCACGGGGATGAAGTATTTTGGTTTGGTGAGGTTGAACATGAGCTTGAGCTCCTCGCGCCGTGCGTGGCCGGATACGTGTACATCTGCCATGCGATCATACACGACGTTTGCACCGTGTGCGAAAAGCTGGTTGATGATGCGCGAAACATACACCTCGTTGCCGGGGATGGCAGAGGCGGAAATGATAACCATATCATCCTTGTTGATGACGAGCTTGTGCGATGCGTTCGCCATGCGGGAAAGCCCGCTCATAGGCTCGCCCTGGCTGCCCGTTATGATGACGCATACTTGCGAGTCGCGGTATTTTTTAAGCTGCTCTACCTCCACAAGGCTTTCTTCAGGGATGTTCAAGTACCCGAGTTCCGCAGCAATTTTGGCGATGTTCACCATGCTGCGCCCCTGAAAGCAAATCACCCTGCCGTTGGCTAACGCAACGTCTGCTATCTGCTGGATGCGATAAATGTTAGAAGCGAAGGTGGATACGATTACCCGGCCCCGCGCGAGCTCAAAGTAGTGTTCAAAGGTTTTACCGATCTCGCGTTCTGACTGGGTGTGGCCGTTCATTTCTACATTTGTGCTGTCGGAAAGAAGCGCCAATACACCTTTGGTGCCGTAGTGTGCGAAGCGTGCAAGATCGATGGGCTCGCTGTCGATGGGGGTATAATCAACCTTGAAATCGCCCGTGTGGATTACGGTGCCGATTGGGGTGGTGATGGCAAGACCTACTGCGCCTGCAATAGAGTGGCTTACCTTGATGAACTCTACATTAAAGCAGCCAAGATGCACGCTGTCACCCGGGCTTATACGGTTGAGCTGCGCACCGGTCACATGCTCTTCTTCAAGCTTGTGCTCGATGAGCGCGACCGTGAGCCTTGTGCCGTATACGGGCACGTTGAACTGCTTGAGCGCAAAGGGAAGCGCGCCTATATGGTCCTCATGCCCGTGGGTAACGAGGATGGCGCGCAGTTTGTCCGCGTTTTTTTCGAGATAACTCATGTCGGGTATCACAAGGTCGATGCCGGGCATGTCGTCGTCGGGGAAGATGAGGCCGCAATCTACCACCACGATATCCTTGCCATACTCGATGACGGTCATATTTTTGCCGATTTCACCTACGCCGCCGAGCGGTATAATTTTAAGCTTTGAAGCCAAACTGCCTCCTCTGCCCGCAACGCGGCGGACATACGTTTTCTTATCTCATTATACTATCCAATTTTATGAATAACAAGACAGCGAAAGCTTGCTTTGCCACACGGTAAGAATAGAAACGGCTTAATAATAAACAGAAGAACTTAGCAAAGAGCGAAGACTTGTTCTCGCTGTAAAATGGTATTTAAGGTTCATTGTTTGTTAATTTTACAGCCTTGTTCGCTGCACCGATTTACGGTATAATGAAGCCGTTGTAAAGGTAAGGGGATTTTCTATGGAATCTACGCACATAAACCGCAGCGGTGGCAGTTCACCCAAGAAAAACGCGGTAAAAAATAACGGCCGCAACAGCAAGCGTTCCCGATTGCTGACGCTCATTTTTAAAACACGGCGCATATTTGTAATCATGCTGGGGCTTCTTGTCCTCGCGGCATTTGCCCAGCTTCTTTTCGGTGCGCCCAAAGCTAAGGACGCCGCCGTGTACATCAACGAATCCACCTATTTTACCGGCATTAGTATAAACGGTGTGGACGTAAGCGGGCTCACCTATGCCGGCGCGCGTGACATTTTGCTTAAAAAAGTAGAGGCACAAGCGCGCACTGTTAATTTTACGATCAAGCACGGAGCTTCTCTTTGGCTTTTGACCGCACCTGACCTTAACCTAAAAAGCGACCTCGATGCAGTGCTCTTGGAAGCGCTCAAGCTTGGTCGGGTTGATTCCTATGTAAATAACCAAAACATAATCAAAGAGCTCGAGGAAAACGGACGGGACTTTACTGTTACCCTCTGGCCTGATGAAAACGCGCTCAATACTGCCATCGCCGCTATCAGCACGGCGGTCGATACCGCTCCAAGTGAGCCCTACGCGGAGCCGGACGCATGGTCGGATGCGCCGAACTTTACGTTCCATGAGGGTTCTTCGGGCTACTTGCTCGACAAAACGGAACTTGCAGCGGATATTACAAATATGCTTAAAAGTGGCAGCCTCAACGCTGTGTTGGAGCCTGAGCTCGTATTGACTGAGCCACAGCACGATCTTGAATGGCTTAAAGCCAACACACAGCTGCGCTCTGAGTTCCAAACCGAGTACGGCTCCACAAGCAGCCTTAAAACAGCGAATCGCCGTGCCAATATCCGTAAGGCAGCCAACATATTAAATGGCGCTGTGATACCTGCCGGCGGTACATTCGATTTTAACGAGTATATCGGTCCGCGCACCGAGGCGGGCGGCTGGCCGCTCGCACCGGGCATCGTCAACGGCAACACTTACGAAATGCAAGCTGGCGGCGGTATATGCCAGGTGTCGACCACGCTTTACAACGCACTTTTATGTAACGGCCCTGAGGTCGAGGTCACGGAGCGCAAACACCATTCGTGGCCCTCGCATTATGCGGATTACGGTCTTGATGCGACCGTATCCACGGGCGGTCCCAACCTGGTCTTCGTCAACAATACAGGCGCACCGCTTTATATATTTGCGTATGCGAACGATGAAGATTATACTATGACTGTGTACTTTTATGGGGTACCTTTACCGGAGGGCGTTACGTACAAGGTTCGCGGCGTCACAACGGATACCATAGAGCCCAAAGAAACCATCGTTACCGAAAACCCTAATTGGCCTACCGGCTTTACCTATAAAGAAATTAACGCACGCACAGGCTATGTTGCTATAGCTTACCGCGATAAATATATCAACGGCGAACTCAAGGAAACCGTGGAGCTATACACCGATAAATACCGTGCTGTACAAGGCAAAACCACCATAGGCACCGGAGACGCGTCGCTCCCCGAACCTGTTATTCCCACAAACTGATATGCCGCAAAGTATTCTATAGAACTTTAGCATCGCTCCTGCACCGACTGAGTATCGAACGTGTTACCGCTTAGCAGCCCGCAGGGGCAGTTTTCGTACCTATTGATAAAAATGTAAATTTTAGCAGATATGTTCACATACTCTATTCATCACGCTTCCGAAAGGGGTAAATCCATGGACTATTCGAAGATCATCTGCAAAACCGTGCAGCGCGTACCGCCCTCCGGCATCCGTAAGTATTTTGATCTGCTTACGGATAAAACCATCAGCCTCGGCGTAGGAGAGCCGGATTTCCCGACCCCCGAGCGCATCAGGAAGGCCGCGCTTGAAAAGCTTTCAGTAGGGCGCATCCCGTATTCTTCCAATTCGGGTATACCGGAGCTTCGATCGCTTTGTGTACAGTACCTAAAGGAGCGTTTCTCGCTTCAATATGAAGTGCCGAACATCCTCATCACGGTTGGCGCGAGCCAGGCTATCGATCTCTCGTTTAGGGCTATCTTAAACCCCGGTGACGAGGTAATCGTGCCCGAACCAACCTATGTTGCTTATTTGCCCGATGTTCAGTTTGCGGGCGGTGTACCGGTTCCCGTCGTTACGACGCAGGAGCATCGTTTCAAGCTAACACCCGAGGCGCTAAAAGCTGCCATCACGCCTAAGACCAAAGCGCTGTTGCTGCCTTTCCCCAACAACCCCACGGGCGGTATTATGGAGTTGGAGGATCTTGAAAAGATTGCCGATATTATCCGCGGAACCGATATCATGATCGTATCCGACGAGATATATGCCGAGCTTACTTATAATGACAAACACCATGTATCCATCGCATCGCTGCCCGGCATGTGGGAGCGCACCATCGTATTAAACGGCTTCTCGAAATCCTTCTCCATGACGGGCTGGCGCGTAGGCTTTGCCGCAGGCCCCAAGGAGATCATCGCGGCGATGATGAAGATACACCAACTCACCATGCTGTCGGCACCCACACCCGGTCAATATGCCGCCATAGCCGGCATCGAACAAGGGCTTGAAGATAATTGGCACGACATGTACGCCATGCTCAACGAGTATGCCAAGCGCCGCAGATACCTTGTGGATGCTTTCAACGAAATCGGGCTTATCTGCAATGAGCCCGAGGGAGCATTTTACGCATTCCCGTCCATTAAAAAAAGCGGGCTTTCCTCCGAGGAGTTCTGCGACAAGCTTCTGGCACAGTACGACGTATGTGTTGTCCCCGGTACGGCGTTTGGCCCGAGCGGCGAAGGTTATATTCGCTGTTGCTATGCGACTTCTATGGAGGATCTCAAAGAGGCTGTCCGCCGCATTACGGAGTTCCTTAAGAAATTGGGGAAACTATAAGCTTAAATTTAAATCGAGCATAAGAAAAAGGCGGCTTCGGCCGCCTTCCGTTTATCAAAACCATGGGATAGTCAAGGGGCGCACTCCTTGACTATCTTCCGGCTTCGGCGGCATGTACGCGTCCGGCAAAGCCGGAGCCCTTCACGTCAGGCAGAGCCTGAACCTTAACGTCCGGCGCAGCCGGAGTCCTTAAGGACCGAGGCCAATGGCCTCGCGGGCGGTGAGCGCCTCAAGGTCTCGGCCGTTGGTCTCGCGTTGGCCAAGGCCCTTGGCCTTGCGTGCCGAAACGGATTAAAGCTGTAGGCTTTTACTCCTATCACACTTTACCGCCCGGAAATGCGAAGCATTTTAGGTAAAGTGTGTAACCTCATAAAAGTGACATGTCACTTTTATGACATGCAAAAGGCGGCTTCGGCCGCCTTTTGTGCTTTTGTTAACCTAGTGTGGTTGGTAAGTTGGAGAAAGTGAATGCGCCATGGAAGGTCACGTTAGTATTTTTGGAACAGGCACATTTTTCCACATCGATGTCTACTGTAGGCGTAACGCTGGCACAGCCCAGAGTTTCAAGGTCGGGTTCTTCGTCATTGCAAAGATAGCCGATGAACTCATCCACCATGCATACGCCTTGGCAGCTCAAGCATGTACCGGAGCCGCAGCCGGAGGTGATAGGCCCTGCCGAGATAATGAAGGGGATAGCGCCGGTGAGGGTTACCCGGAGCACTTCAATGGGGCAGGAGCCGCCGCAGGGAAGCTTTGCATCCATGTTGATCTCCTCGAGGGTGTAGCCGAGGAAATCGGTATCGTAGGCAATGCGGATGGAGGTAGGCATAATGTTACTCGCATCAAACGATTCGTGTAGCGTCACCGTTTCGCAGAACGGAGCTTTCAGATCGCTGCATCTTCTATGGCACCTGGATTCGCTTTCCGAGCCTTCTCTTTCGATGTTTTCGGATGTGTTTTGCGGCTGTGTTTGAGCGCTCCCTTCCGGACGGCTGTGTTTTCCACCGCCGGTAGCGTTGTTTCTGCCGTACATGATTCTTTTATTTTGCATGGTTGTCGATTTCTCCTTTTCTCGCACAATCAACTGAGCGCAGGCTTGTTATATAATATGAATGAGCGCTTATATGTGCTTGAAATCCGAGGTGGAAATTTCTATGAAAGGCAATTATAAATTTGGCCTCGAACACTTCTTTTTGTGTTGACAACCGTCTTCCTGACAAGTATAATTGTTTTTGCAGTCGCGTAAAGCGACTCGTTTTGCGGTCGTGGCGGAATCGGCAGACGCGTACGTTTGAGGGGCGTATGGGAGACCGTATGGGTTCAAGTCCCATCGACCGCACCAACAGAAAAAGCACCCATTTATGGGTGCTTTTTCTGTTGGTCTGCTAATCGAAGGGACTTGAAGGG
>JAEWZS010000009.1 GCA_023458355.1 Bacillota bacterium | reverse complement strand
TCTATGCGGCACCCTGCGACCTTTGCAAGAGATATAAGAATAACAGGTACACACAATGATGCGACCGCAACGAGCTGCTCCGTACCCTGCCACTTATATAGCAAATAAAGTGCTATTAGAACAATTGGCGTTACAAGACTGAATCGAAAAACTTTACGGTAAAACAGAAATGCAAGAGCTGCTAAGGGCAGTCCAAAGAGCAGACTTGCCAAGAAAAAAGCGTTTTTATCCGGATCAAATTCAAGAGATGAAAAGCCGCTAAAACACCAGTGTAAGAAGGATGCTCCCCTATCCGCAGTCCCGCCCTCCCTCGTAAACGCAAAGGCGAGCGTAATGGCAGCAGCCGTAAATAGCATAAGTGCGGGAAACATCCACTTGCGTGAAAGAAGAAAAACCAGCAAAATTCCTAAGGCTGTTGCGGAAAAAACGGATCCGAGCGTTACCTCAAGCGAAATCTGCGAAAAAAGCACAGCATTTAAAACCGTAGCAAGCAGAAGTGCGCAAAGCGCGTCGGCCAAATATGCGGCAAGTTTTATTTTCTTTGCCATACTTACCCGATTCCTTCCAAAGCCTTAGTTGCATCACACCCGGGTTCCAAATACAGCGTATGGATACGGCCGCCCACGCGCGCACCGCCGCAAAGAACCAACGTTACCGACGGAAACACCGTGAGTGCGCGTTCAAGCGCGGTATTGAGATTCGGATCCGTTTCACGCGTCAATACAAAAAGCGCTCGTGCAGTACTTGCCACGGTACATGCACTTGCGAGCGCAGCGGGCAGGTTTTCGCTGCCGCAAAAAGGAAGCGCTGCAAGGAAGTGCTGCAAAGACTCGAGCTCGGCCATGCGAACGTATTCATGCCGCTCGTTTACCGCAGCGCTCGTAACAAGCTGTAAAATGCGCTCGCGCGAAAGGCTGTGGATTGCGATGCTTGCTGCGCATTCGCAAAGCGTATCGGCATAGATGAGTGCGTCCTCGCCGATAAGTTTATAAATGGAGCTGTCAAGAAGAATTAGAACACGTTCCCGCTCAGGAAGCTCGTACTGCTTAACATAAAGCTGCCCTTGCTGTGCGGATTTTTTCCAGTGGATACGCTTGAGTTGGTCGCCTTTTACGTAAAGCCCCGCGCTCGTAACGTCTTCTCCCTGCTCGGTTTGCCTCAGATATGCGCTGCCGAAAAGCTTAGAGTCGACAAGCCCTGCGTTTGCCGCATCGCCTATCTCCGCTTTAGGCAGCACTTTAAGCTCTGCCATACGGTAATAAGGAAGCCAGCGCATATCAAAATGCAGCGTTGTGAGTGCGAAAATATCGGTAATCTTGATGCCTGTCATGCCCACGCGGTAAATGCCGCGATAAGGAAGCGAAAGTGAAAGATCGAAATCCTTGCCTGAAAACGGTGCTAAGCTAAACATCAGATCCTGCTTTTCACGCAAGGATACGACATCTAAATGAACCTCCATTAGCGAAAGCGGAACAGGGCGCTCATTTTTAATCTCCAGATGTAAAAGCGCTCTATCGCCTTTGACACAGGTCTTTTTATTCAACTCCTGTTTGTAGGTAAATGCATAGATTGTCCAAAGATTTACGAGAAGCATTGTAAGGATGGAGCAAAGCTGCGCAAAAAACACAAAATAGTACACGCGAAGCCCCGTGTACATGCCGGCGAGTAGGCAAATACCCATCGTCGTATAAAAAACGATACGTGTCGCTTTCATGCGGGGCCCGGTACCTTGATGGAACGGAGGATGCCGGTTAAAACCGCTTCGGGTGTTTCTTTCTTTTGGCTCCCCTGCGGATGGAGTATGAGTCTATGCGCAAGTACAGGTTCCGCCATAAATTGCACATCGTCGGGGAGCGTGTAGGAACGGCCGTGAAGCATAGCATGCGCCATGGCAGCATTCATGAGAGCGAGAGAGCCTCTAGGACTTACGCCTAACAACACCTTTTCGTTATTTCGTGTAGCGTTGACGATAGAAACAATGTATTCAAGTATGGGTTGTGTGCAAAGGACCTCTTTGTGCTTATCGCGAAGGAACAGAACATCCTTTGCATCGGCGACGCTCTTAAGTTCATCGAGTGGCTTAAAGCCTTTGTTGCGCTTTAAAATGTTCAACTCCTCGTCCCGCTGCGGGTAGCCGAGGGAAATTTTTAATAAAAATCTATCCAACTGCGCTTCCGGAAGCGGATAAGTACCTATAAGCTCCACGGGGTTTTGCGTTGCAAGCACGATGAACGGCTGCGGCACAGGGTAACTTACGCCGTCGATGGTCACTTGGCCTTCCTGCATCACCTCTAACAGGCTCGATTGGGTCTTTGGGCTTGTACGGTTGATCTCGTCGGCAAGTACAATCTGCGCCATCACCGCACCGAAGTTTACCTCGCGCTCGCCAGTTTTTAGGTTGATGCTCGTAAAACCCGTAACGTCAGATGGCAGTACGTCCGGTGTAAACTGGATGCGGCGAAATGAACAATCGAGCGTGCGCGCAAGCGCAGCTACAAGCGTGGTTTTGCCAAGCCCGGGTACATCCTCAATTAAAATGTGACCGCCGCAGATGAGTGCAATGAGCACCATATCGGCGGCTTGTTCCTTTCCCACCATGACGCGTGCGATGTTTTCTTTAATTTTAGCAATCAGATCTAAAACTTCGTTTTCTGAGCTCATAGAAAATCACCTCAAAGGATGCTTTTTAAGGAAGCTTTGTTAAAACGTCGAGGCTGTGATGCGTTATCCCTACCATATCCTCTCGCTCGCATACGGAGAAGTGGTATTTAAGGTACATTGAAAAGGTATCGTCGTCCATCGCATCGATGGTTTCTCGAAAATAATTGGTATATAGATCGGCAGCTACAAAATGCAGCCGTTTTACGGGGAAACCGTTTACAAGCGCATCTATATCGGTTTTGCGATAAAGCTCAAAGAGATCCTCTGGGGTTGAAAATGCTCTAAATGTTACCGGGTCAAGCAAGCCTTTTTCAATGAGTTCGAAAATGTTGCCGTTTCGAAAACCATAGTTTAATATGGAAGCATCGCTCATGCAATAGGCGACAAAGAGTACGCCGTTTATTTTTGTGACGCGAAGCGCTTCAGAAAGCGCTTGTTTTTGTTCTTCGAATGTGAATAAATGATACATTGGGCCAAGCAAAAGCGTTATGTCAAATGCACCTTCATGAATCATAGAAAGGTCTAATGCGTTTCCCTGCATCACACATACGTCTTCACCGGGTGCGATATTTGCTTGAAAAACTTCAATATTGCGGGGGATAAGCTCTACGGCTGTAACGGAATAGCCTAGTCGAGCAAGCGCATGGGAATACCTCCCCGTCCCTGCACCAATCTCCAAAATGCGCATTTGCGGCTTAAGATAATGCGATATATAGCGCATGGTTGTCAAAAATTCAATCTGCCCATGCTTAGATAGTAGGCGGGTATCCTCATCATATGCGCTGTAATAACGGTTCAAGCAATCGAAAGTTAAAGAAGCCACAGCTCTCTCCTTGGATTGTATCAGCGTTTCGCGGGAAGTATCTCCAGCCAGTATCCGTCCGGGTCTTCGATGAAGTAAATACCCATCTTTTTGTTCTCGAAGCAGATGCATCCCATCTCACTGTGGAGCGTGTGTGCTTTAGAAAAATCGTCTGCACGGAAAGCTAGATGGAACTCGTTATCGCCAAGCTCATATGGCTTTTCCCAATCACGAAGCCATGTCAGTTCAAGCTCGAAGTCAGTTTCATCGTTTCCGATGAATACGATAATATAAGAGCCGTCATCCGCCGTTATTCTCCGCTTTTCTTTAAGCCCAAGCGCTTTCTCATAAAACGCTATCGATGTATTTAGGTCAAATACGTTGTAATTTTCGTGTACCATTTGAAATTTCATAGATTGTCTCCTTTTTTAACGCTGAGAGTATAATAATCCATAACGGATGTCTCTTTAAATCCACAGGATGTATAAAGGTTCAGCGCGCGCTCGTTTTCGGGTACGACCTGCAGCATAATCTCTTTTGCACCGGAAGTTTTCATTTTTTCTATCGATTGCCTTAGCATTGCCCGTCCATAGCCCAAACCGCGAAATTCAGGCAACATGGCAAAGCCGTAAATGCCCCAAACACCGCTCTCGCTCTTTTGCAGGTTAATCTTCCCGACAGTTATGCCGTCTTTTATACCGAGAAAAATTGTTAATCCGCGTTTTTCTTCATCTTCAGGAAGAAATATCTCCTCGTCCTCGCCGGAAGTGCCATCCGGTTTATTCCAAGCTGCGGCATCGATTTTTTTTATTATTGCGGCATCCGCGTTATTCGCTTTTTGCAGCAGGATATCGCTGTGGGTATATACATCATGAATGGGAACGTCCTTTTGGAGGTACATTTCGACTTCGCAAAATTTATAAGTACTTCCGATTTTATTTAGGAATGCATGACCTGCACCTGAAACCCTGTCACACAAAAGAAGCACATCTTTGCAGCAACGCCTTTGAAACTCGCTCAAAGCAAACGCATATAGGCGTGTAAATATACCCTTGCGTCTAAACGAAGGATGCACCATACCGGTCACTTCAAGCGGCATACCCGGTCCGCCGAAACCGCATATTCCGATGTAACCGATGGCTTGACCATTCTTATATGCAATAAACTCATCGATAAAGCCTGCTTCCTTCTCAGCAGTTCTTTGCTCGTAAGCTTTTAATTTATAATCGAGCTCGAGCTTGAGGGTTATCTTGTCATGCGACTCGCAAATCTTTTGTAAAACCGATACAGACCTATAAGCCTCCCTATCAAGTCCGGGAAGAAGTGTGATATCGATATTCTCATGAGCGGTTTGATCCATTGAGACTTTACTTCCTTTAAGCTGTGTTATTCTTAAGTTTAGGAAAAGGGAGTCGAACAACGCATTTCGTCTCCCCTTACCTTTAATCAACTTAATGATAGTATATGTCTATTTGCATACTTGTACAAGTATTTTTATAACACGTCAAATTCCGTGTTATAGAAATGCTCGGCACGAAATGTTTGTAATAAATCGGTTAAGCGCTTTCTTGGGCTTTTTTTTCTTTTTTGGCGAGTTCGTTGGTATCGATAGAGTTTCGGTAAACCACATACTTCTGGTAAAAAAACTCCGTCGAAAGGTTAAGCGCCATATTGATGCCTGTTACGAGGTACTCGTTCCACCCGAGCGTTTCCACCAGATAATTTCCTAAAAGAGTGGTAACGGGTGTAAAAACGCAGTAGTAGGCTACCACCTTGAGCATTGCAATAGGCACATTGGAGGCAGATTTAAAAGTGAAACGTCGGTTGAGAGTGAAGTTCCACAGAACACTAAGTACAAGTGCAGTCAAATAGCTGAACCAATATTGCACATGCATCAACTCATTTAAGAGCGTAAAGCTTACTATCTCTATGATGCCGGCGCTTACGGAAAAAAGCACGAATTTTAAGGTACGCCAAAGCTCTTTGTGTTGTTTCACTGCCATACGAAGTTAACCCCCAATTTTTTTGGAGTACTTGTTTTTATATACCATCCGCATGAGCATCGCGTCAAGCGGTGAAAGCGCAATATCAGCTTTTAGAGCACGCGTATGAAGGAAGCACACACAGGCTTTTTCCGTAAGAAGCTTGAGCGCCGCCACATCCCCATTAGTATCCGCACGGCATATTGCTCCAAGGCCCTTTACGAGCACCGCACTGCGCGCTTTGAGTGCGTTTAGAATCAACTCAGGCTCTGCATCGATTACGATTAACCTCGCGCCTATCATCTGCGCCATATCATCGAGTTGAGCACGGAAGGAACGCACGGTCGCCGCGACCTCACGTACGGGCGGAGCAACTGTAAAACCGGCATACGGATAGAATTCTCTCGCACGGCTTACGACCCTTAAGATTTCTTGTTCACGATGTAATTCCCCCGCTCCAGGCTGACCTTTACACGCTCGTTTGCATACCTCCTCCAAAAACCTTGCTCGGTCACATGCGTCTTTTTGATCGCGTCCGGCGATAAGCGCGCCGTGTTGTGCCATGAGCACCGCATACGCACCCTTTGTAAGCGCGGTTGTCACATTTGAACAGAGGTGCTTGGTGCCCGGTAAACCGTATTTAGCAAGCGCTATTCCACCGAGAATGTCGTTTTCTTCCGTCGTGGGTGAAAGTGTATCAAAACCGGAAAGGCCTAGTGCAGAGGCGTAGGTCTGATGAGTGTGCACCACGAAACCCGCGTCTCTAAATTGCTTATACGCCGCGATATGTACACCCTTTTCGGAGGAAGGTTTGCGACTGCCGCACCAAGTCTCATCCTCCATGTTATAGACGACCACGTCGTCTGCCGTCATGCTTTCGTAGCTTAAGCCGCTGGGAGTTATGGCAAAGGTCTTTTCGTCAATTCGACAGCTCATGTTGCCCCATGTACGAGCAACAAGGCCTTCCTTCAGCAATATCCTTCCAGCATCTGCTACCGCCTGCCTCGCTTCTCTCTCGTCCATCTATATCACCTCTATGTTGTCAAAAACGCGCGCAAATGCCGCAAGCGCTGCGTCGATATCTTTTTCGGTGTACGCCGCACTCGTGTACATGCGGTTACCCGCAAGCGTTACAAGCCCTTCTGCCATGTAGGCTGCACCCATATGCTGCATTTCCTTTTTACGTTTCGAGGTTTCTTTGAGTATGCTCGGTATCTGCCAGGGTTTCGTCCAACGGATGGCGAAGTGCATTGTACCAACCGTATCAAGATGACAGATAGAGCCTACGTTATATGCAACGAACGGAAGCTTTTTCTTATCGATAAGCGCATTTAGGCCGTCTGTGAGGCGATCTCCCATCTTCGCTGCCTTTTCGCATGCACCTGTTCGTTCAATCTCGCAGATTGTGTGATACCCCGCGCAGCAGCTAAGAGGCGTTGCGGCTAAAGTACCGCCGACGAGTGCTTTCTTTCCATGCCCGTCAAGCCCTGCGCCTAAGTATTGCATAAATTCCTTTTTACCGCCGATAACGCCCGCGCCGGGGTAACCTCCCGCTACTACCTTGCCGAATATGGTCAGATCGGGCATCACACCGAAATATTCCTGCGCACCTCCAAGACCCATACGAAAGCCTGTCACAACTTCATCAAAGATTAGGAGTGCACCGTATTTATCGCAAAGCTTTCTTACGCCTGCCGGAAAGTCAAAATTCACCGGCCGCGTGCCGCTCTCGGGACCGATTGGTTCGAGCAGCACCGCTGCTGTGCCTCCATTTAATGTGTTCATGCGTAAAACGTGTTCGAGGTCGTTAAGATCATTGGGGAAAAACTCCTGTGTGTGACGGAACACATAGCCGGGCACGCCTGCAGACTGCAATCCCTTGGTACCTGGAATCCGTATGCCATAGGCTAGTTGGTCGCTCCATCCGTGGTATGCTCCGCCCATTTTGACAATGTTTTTCTTTTTTGTAGCGAGCCTTGCGACTCGGATAGAACCCATGCAGGCCTCTGTGCCTGAACCGAACATGCGAACCATTTCTACGGAGGGTACAAGTTCGGTTATCTTTTGTGCAATCTTATATTCGTATTCGTGAAAAAGACCTGTGGAAGGCCCGCAAGTGTCCAACAACTCTTCTGTCTTTTCCCGTACAAACTTAGGGTTGCTCCCAAGCACCGTAGGACCGCCTGCTTGCAAAAAGTCAAAATACTCGTTGCCGTCGATATCGTAAAGCCTGTTGCCTTCCGCTTTTGTCAATACAAGCGGAAACGGGTAATTGAAAGCGAGATTGTGCTGTACGCCGCCCGGGATTACCTTAATCGCCTTTTCTACCATCTCGTATGAAGCTTTGCATTTCTTACCGTAATACTCTGTTTCGTACTTTTGCAGTGCCTCTTTATTAATGCTGCAAATTGGCTGTTTGATCAACTCGTCAAGCTGTGCCGTAACCTTTTTTGCATCAACATAACGGTAATTCGGTTTCATAGGTCAAAATCCCTCCCGCATTTCAGTTTTGGTTCATAATCGTAAATAGCTTTTTGTTCGCGCGATACAGTGACTTAAATACCATAAAGTTTTTATCATATGCAGCTTTTCTTGCCGGATTCGGACGGTATGTCTTTACGGCGGGGATATAATCGCGTATGCTCTCAAGACCGTCAATAAGATTTAGCCCTACGCCGATAACTGCCGCAGCACCTACTGCACCGACATTTTGCGGTGCCTCCACTGTCTCTACCGTGCGGCTAGTCATATCGGCAAGAATCTGACAGGTTACGTCGGAGAGCGCGCCTCCGCCCACAAAGCGTACGGTAGATGAGGTTTTTACATTTGCTTCCTCACACTCGAGCATCCAGCGAAGGTGATAGCAAACGCCTTCCAAAACAGCGCGGATCAATTCCGTTTTACCGGTTTCAAGCTTAACGTTAAAGAACATGCCCGCAGCGTTAGGATCTTCAAACGGGCAGCGGTTACCGTGCAGCCACGGCGTAAATATAACGCCGCCCGCGCCCGGAGGAACGTGCTCAATGGTTTTTGTCAAATAGTCGTACAGGCTCGTATATACGCATTCCTGCGTTTCGGTGATATGCTTTTTATCCAGATAAATTCCTATTTCGTCGAGTGCTAAGTGGTCCTTTACCCACTCGAGGCATTTCCCCGCGGTCTCCATTTCCGCAAAGTAATTGTATTTGTTTGGCATTGCCCCGATGATTGCAGCCATCATGGCATTTATATCCACACTTTGCTTATCGACGACGGTCGATACCCAGCCCGACGTACCTGAGTAAATATGTGTGTCGCCCGTAGATGTACAACCGGCACCTATGCCGATGAGCGTCGCATCCCCACCGCCTCCAAATACAGGTGTGCCTTGTGCTAATCCAAGCTCGCGCGCGGCCTTTTCGGTAAGACCTCCCACATTTTCGGCCGATCGGACGATTTTTGGCAGATGTTCCATGTTAACCTTGAGCATGGAACACAGCGTTTTACTCCAGCCGCGCTTGCCGTTTCGGCTGTCGTAGAGGAATGTTGAGAAAGCTGAATCCTCGGTCATGACGAACTTCCCTGTACAACGGAGAATGAGATACTCCTTCACGTCCAACCACTTATAGACCTTTTGAAATTTTTCCGGTTCGTTGTTTTCAACCCATTTATACTTCCAGACAGGATCCTTTACGCTTGTAGAGACGGCACAGGTTCGCTTAAGGCTTTTCAAGAGATTGACGACGTTAACGCCGCTTATCTGAAACCCATGCGCCATGCCGGTTTTAAACTCTACCCGAGCACGTTGATCCATATAGCTCATGGGACGTCTTACAGCACTTCCCTCTTTATCTACGAGCACGAGGCCCTGCATTTGAGAACAAAAGGATATCCCCTCGATTTGCTGCGGCTTTACCGTTACTTTTTCAAACAATTGACGTGTGGTAGTACACATAGCGTTCCACCATTCGTCAGCATCCTGCTCTACGCCGCCGTTTTCAAGCACATAAAGACCATAGCCTTGCTGTGCACTAGAAAGAAGCGTAATCTTTTTGTCCAAGTGAAATAAGCAGGTTTTTACAGCGGTTGTTCCCACGTCGTAAGCGATCACATATGCCATACCGTCACCCCTCTCAATTTCGGTGTGCGATTTGCTTGCGCTCCAAGGTAAATGCCGATTCGAAGAACTTCAGTAACTCTGAAACCACTTTTTCGTCATCGTTCAATACATCATCGCCACAGTAAATTTTAAAGCGTTCACGATAATAGTCGCAGGAATAGGAGAATTGCAGCATCATAAGGAGATTATCAAAGAAGAATGCGAAAAGTCGCGGGTCAGCGTCAGTACGGATATCACCATCCGCCTGTGCTTGTGTAAGGAATGCCGAGTATGTCGCCGAGGAGATACTTTCAATTTCTTTTGCAAAAACGGGTGCATATTTTCGACAGCTGCCAGAGGTAATCTCGTGGTAAAGAACATTATAGTTTGGCTGCTCCTTTGCGCTCTTTTGGAGCGCTCGTATGAGTTTTTCTGCCCGAACGAGTATTTTATCGTCTCCTGAAAGCACCTCGCGAATTACGGCATCAAGCACAGCTAGACAATGCCGCAAACACGCCTCAAAGAATTCGTCTTTATTTTTATAATATTTGTAGAGAACACCAACACTCACACCGGATTTCGCTGCGATTTGGTGCATGTTTGCTTTATCGAGGCCGTTTTGCGCGAACTCATCAATGCCTGCCTCCAAAATAACATCGATCTCTCGATCTGTGAGCTTTTTGAACATATATCCCTCCAAGAGACTTGTTACGTTGAAATAAGTTGAAAAATAGCGACATCAACCGGGAAATGTAATTGAGATGCATGCAAAATTGATAACACGTGAATTACAATTCACATCTTAGTTACAGTATAGCACGGTGTCTGCAAAATTCAAGAGTAATGCGAAAAAAACATATGAAAAAGCGGAACCCGAAGGCTCCGCTTAATAAGACGATAAAATAATAAGATTTTTTAATCCCACTGGCCTGGGAACCGCATTTTTTCAAGAGGAGGGAATTTCTTGTTGTATTCATCCACTTCATCCTTTGGAAGATCTTCAAAAACTGACGACTCGTAAAACTTGCCCCGTATCCCCGTCATGCTGCCCGGCGCAAGCTCTAAACACATAAATGCATCGAAATTTCTGCCATCAGCAGTTGTGATGCCATAATGATCACAGGTCTTAAAGCCCATCCTCGGATAATAGTCCGGTTCACCAAAGATTACGATGCCCTTATAACCCTTTTGTGCAGCGATTTTCATGGTTTCTAGTAGAAGCAGCTCGCCTACGCCGCAGCATTGAAAATCAGGTTCTACGCAAAGCGGTCCGAAGGTTAAAACATCATGCGTGTTTGCCCCGTCGACAATACGCGATTTAGAATACATTATAGAACCAATAACCGCTCCGTCCTTTACGGCAATGCGGCTCAACTCGGGAAGATAGTCCTTAGATTTGCGGAGTTTGTGTACAAGATAATGCTCGTCGCATCCAAGATGGTGCTTGTTCCAGAACGCGCGCTGTGTCATAAGCTCCGTGTAATAATAATCCGTTTCTGTTTCCTGCCTGATTTCTACGTCCTCACGGCAAAGTTTCTTTTTCTCTTTCGGGAACCAGCCCAATTCCAACCGTACTTCTTTGCGCTGTAAATCGTTGTTTTTATAGCAGCAGGTATCGAGGCCGATTAAAGTAAAACCCTCATGCAAATAGAAATCGACTGCGTTCACATTGCAGGATTGCGTTTCTAAAATGACGGCTCTGCGGCGCTCCCTCCTCGCCTGCTCCTTCGCGAGTTCCAGGAGAGCATGGCAAACTCCTTGCTTTTGATGGCTCTCTTTTACCCATAGTTCTGTAATCCGCAAGCGGTTCGACCAGATTTCCGGATCGGTCTCTATGGCAGCTACCAACTCGCCGCTGTCAAGGATACCCCAAGCGTAGGCGTTTTCCCAATATTCCTCATACAGCTTATCGGGAAAATCATTTTCCTCCGGCGTATGCGCCACGGTTTCATGGAATGTCTTTTTATCAAGGGTGATGGAGAACCCTGTTTTGGTTTTATCCACAGAAACGTCATAGTATTGATCGGTCGAATACCTTATGGGCAGTACGATACCTTTCCAAGTTTCCTTTTTAAGATGTACAATCTCAAAGTTCATGTTTAAACCTCGACTATTACTATATCCTTTATCCACGCATGTTCAAGTATTACGCTTTACCTGCTCCAAACGCCAATGCACAATATCTGCAATCAAATTGTGATCAATCGGCTTGTTCAGCGGAAATTGAATTGTACCTTTGCTAGTTTTGTATTCGGTCAACCTTTTCTCAAAAACCCCTACTGCCTCACCGCCGGGGAAAATCCCGATATGGTTTTTAAACGCAGCAAAGTGGATGATATTTTCGCCCTGCCAGAACGTTGGCATTCGCCATGATATTTTCTCCGTCGCTTCCGGTGCGGCAGTATGGATCGTATCGCGTATGGCTTTTAGAAGAGGTTGTACCTCAACGGTTTGATCCGCAATATAGTCATCTATGGTGTTTATTATACCGCAGAAATGATTTTGCTCCGCGTTTTTGAATTCCCGTTCGCATTTCGGGCATTTCCACATAGCAGTACCTCCAATACTTAAACCCTTAGCAGACCGCGAAATCCACGTACGCCATAGTAGGATTCCGCACCATTGTGGTATACGAAGACGATGCCGTAACGACGGTCACAAAAGAGAGCACCGCCGAGCTTTCTGATTTTGGAAGGAGTTTTCACCCAACTTGATGTCTTTAAATCAAATTCTCCATGTTCTTGCAGTTCTCGGTATTGCTCTTCCGTAAGCAACTCAATGCCCATGGATTCTGCCATATCAACAGCGTTATTTTCTGGCTTATGCTCTTTCCTTGACTCGAGCGCCTCACGGTCATAACAGATGCTCCTGCGGCCTTTGGGGCTTTCCGCCGAACAATCATAAAAAATGTATTCCGCCGTTGTATCATTGAAACCGACTACGTCCGGTTCCCCTCCGGTTTTTTCCATTTCGTTTAATGACCATAGTTTATCAGGGGCGGCTTTCAGCTTTTTCAACACTTCAGCCCACACTAATCCCTTATGCCGGTTCATGTTCTTCTCAAAACGATCTTCAAGAATTTTAAAAATTGCCTCGCATTGCTCCTGTGACAAGTCCTGCTTATTATATTGCATTTAATCCTCCATTTCATAGCCGTGAGTTATATAGCTTATCAGCAACTCCGGTTTATTCTTGCAGGGTTTGACTCATTCTCCACGGCAACAGAACGCAGTGCCTCTTCCATGCGTCCGCATTCTTGAGCGGCGTATAGTTCGATTTGCGGCCATGATGCATCTATACCCAACTGCTCATAGGCGACTGCAAGAGCTCCGTAAAAAGCAAGCCCCATACAGTGCTTTGCTGCATGAATGGTTGATGCACACTGCCCTATCGCCCTTGCGGAGGCTTGTGCAACAGAATTCCCCTCCGCCTCGCGAGCAGCTGCATGGCACGCAAGGATTAATAGTTTTGCTTGAGGAAGCTTAATCGCTCCCGACAGCCACTCCCTGGCGGCGGTCAATGCATTTAGAGGACGATTGTCATCGGGATACTGCTTGTACCACAAAGGCAACAGAACCTCTTGCGCATAATCAACCGACCAATTTGCAAGTGTCGCCTTACTCTTAGTTTCAATCAATCTCATTAGGGACTGAATATACGGTGCTTCGTAGTTGCTAAGCATCTTTCTTGGTTTAGCCATACTATCTCCTGTGTATTTTATCCGCCAGTTTCTGCTTCTACTTCCTGTATCACATTCTCAATCAAAGGCTTGATTCTTGCTTCGATCATTTCCCAATCCTGAATGATATCCGGGAAAATCGAGTTACTTGATTTTTGTAAACAACCTTCATCTTTTAAGCCAAACGCTGCGCCATTGGGTGAATCGGCATTCACACCGATTATGCGAAAACCCAGAGATTTCAGAGTATTCGCAACAGGAGTTACCAATTGCTCATGATAATACCTCAGGGTATTCTCATTTTCTGCCATCCCGCCATGCCCAATGATTCCGACCGGTTTGTTACGCAGCGGGGAGCTGATTTTCGGATTATTCAGCCAGCCTGCATAGACGATTTCATTGATTTTCTCAAAAATCATGATTAGCTTTGCAGGAATAGGCGAATAATGCGGTACAACAAAGAAAAC
>JAEWZS010000008.1 GCA_023458355.1 Bacillota bacterium | reverse complement strand
ACCGGCACCTGCCGGTGTAGAGTTCCCCAAAGAGCGTGCCATTAAAATCGTGGTTCCCTACAGTGCAGGCGGCGGCGTGGATCTTTCTGCCCGACTGCTGTCGAGCAACGCCATCGAAACCCTGGATCAGCGAATTGATGTGGTCTGCATGGATGGCGCAAATGGTCAGGAAGGTATTCAGTTTGTTTACAACCAGCCTTCCGATGGTTACACCCTCCTGGCTACCGATTACGGCCCCTTTATTTCTCCTGTACTTCAGGGTGAGGTAGATACGTACTCACTCGATGAATGGGTTCCCATCATCGATATCAGCGATGTTACCCCCGTGTTCTTCGTTAAGGGCGACAGCCCCTATCAAACCATGGAAGAACTTATTGCCGCTGCCATGGCAGCCCCGGGCACAATCAATGTTGCCCATGGCCGCTATATGAGCGTTCCCCACCTGCCGCTGATTCTTCTCGAATCCGCTTCCGGTGCGAGCTTCAGCCATGTGCCTACCTCCGGCGGTTCCGAAGCATTGGCTTTCGTACTTGGCGGCAATGTGGATGTGGGTGCTTCTGTACCGAGTACCATTGCAGCAAGCGTTAAGAGCGGCGATTTACGTGCCTTGGCCGTGGCCTCCGAAGAACGGCTTGAGGTATTTCCTGAGGTTCCTACGCTAAAGGAGTTGGGGTATGATGTCGTGATGCCCGCTTGGTATATGCTTTTTGCGAAGGCGGATACACCACAGGATGTACGGGACACTTTGGAAGCTGCATTTATTAAAGCGCTGGAATCCGATTCGGCACAGAAGATGGCCTCAACCTCCAGTATTGACCTGGCTATCCTCAACAGTGCGGACTCCCTAACTGCCTATCAGCGCACCATCGAAAACCTGACGGCAATCTTCAGCATGATTGAAGAATAAGCTCTCGTCTCGCGTTGCCGGAGCGGATTAACCTCCTTCTCCGGTAACGCCTTTGTCGGTTTGTGTATCTGAAAATTGGAGGTTTACATGGATCTTTCTTTTCTCTCCGAGGTATTTGAGCTGGCGTTCCACCCAATGAACATGGTGTATGCGTCTATCGGCGTCATCTTGGGTGTGACAGTGGCAGCCATTCCCGGTTTGACCGGCGATATGGCAATTGCGGTATTGTAGCCGCTTGTGTATAAACTTGACCCGCTGCTTTCCCTCGGGTTGATGGTGGGTATTTATAAAGGAAGTATGTTTGGCGGGGCCATTTCCGCCGTTGCCTTTGGTGTTCCGGGCACACCTGCTGCAGCCGCTACCGTAGAGGATGGTTATCCGCTCAAGAAAAAAGGCAAGCCGCGCATCGCAATGCTTCAGGCAATGTACTCCTCCGTCGTTGGTGATGTCTTTTCAACTTTGCTTCTTATGTTCCTAACGGTTCCTCTGGCGAAGATCGCCATCATGTTTGGGCCTGTGGAGTTGTTTGCTCTCTATATATTCTCTCTTGCAGTTATCGCCATGTTGAACCGGGAAAGCCCTGTTCGGGGGATTATAGCCTGCTTATTGGGCTTGCTCGTCTCTTGTGTCGGCGTAGACGGGCTTACGGGATCCACCCGCATGTGGTTTGGTATCAAGGTGCTGCGAGGCGGCATATCAACCACACCGCTTCTCATCGGTCTTTTTGCAATCTCTGAACTCATCATTCAATTCGGCACTTCCCAGCGCGAAAAACTGTTGGTGAAATTAAAACAGGTCAGCGCCGAGAAGGTACGTCTGACGGAAGAAGGCTATGATCCTAAGCAGGATAAGTACAAGTGGAAGCACTTTAAAGAGACCTTTGGCGCAACGATGATCGGGTCCGTTATCGGAACCTTTGTCGGGATTCTTCCGGGGGCAGGCTCCTCCATCGCTTGTTATCTCAGCTATGGCGTAGCCAGGAGGATCGTAAAGGACGGCGACAAGTTTGGCACAGGCGTACTCAACGGCATAGCTGCGCCTGAAGCGGGAGATTCTGCTACGTGCGGCGCGTCCATCATTCCTCTTTTAGCATTTGGCATACCGGGCAGCGCTACAGCGGCTCTCATTGGCTCAGCGCTTTCCATGCAGGGGTTTAACCCCGGTCCTACGCTGATTGCTGAAAATCAGCTTATCATGTATGCTTTCTTTATTATTGCGGGGTATGCGAGTTTCTTGAATTGGGGCTTCTCTGTTGCGTTGATTCCGTTTTATGCAAAGGTTGCCATGATAAAGAAGCAGTATTTGATTCCCGTCATTTTCGTATTAGCCACGTTGGGTATTTATACAACCTCGAATTCCATGGTAGATGTATTTGTTATGCTGGCTGCAGGCGTTTTGGGTGTTATCCTCAAGAAATTCCACGTTCCTCTTGGGCCTTTCGTTTTAGGCGCACTTCTGGGCTCGCCAACGGAAAGGTCGCTTCGCCAGGCGTTGGCTATCGGCAAGGGCGACTGGTCGGTGCTTTTCTCCGATCCGATTGCCATAGGCTTCTATGTTGCTACTGCGCTCTTCATCGTCATTATCATACGCACTTTCCGCGCCAATAAAAAAGTGCTGGATAAGGGGGCATATACCGATGACAATTAAGCCCATAAATAAAAGCAATTTCTGGCTTGGAATATCCATGATAGCTCTATCGTTGGCCGGTATGGGTCATACGTACTTGGGCGCTTGGACAAAAAGTGCCGGAGAAGCCGCTAAGTTTTTTCCGCGCAGTATCTATATTGTTCTGTTTATCGCGGGCGCAGTTCTTGCTGTGCAGGAACTGTTGCATCGGATTCCCGAAGAACCCAAATCCCTGCAGGATGTAAAATGGCACGATCCTATTATTTATGCGCTCGCAGGTGCACTCTTTATCCTGACCGTATATTACATAGGTCCGATGGTGGGGATTTTCCTGTATATCCTAATTATGATGTTTGTATTTTCCCTCAATCCCAAGCGGGATTTGCTTAAAATTATCATTGCGACGGTTTGCTGCTCTATCGGCATCTATTTGCTCTTTACCAAGGTAATCGCTTTGGTTGTGCCGGGCAGCCTATTGTTTTAAGGTTACCAAGCGCTCGCCAAGACACATTTACACGTAGCGGCCGTTTGAAAATCCAAGCAGTTCAAAACCGGTCAACAGAGATTTAATGATATTGCTTGGCCTATGCGCAAAATAGGGAAACATTTGAGAATTAACCCGAGCGGCGCATGAGATTTTGGAAAAAAGACGAGGCCGGGCTCGTTCAGGCATCGTCTTTTTCTTTACTCGATAATGATACGGAGGCAATAAAATGACGCTTGCTATCGTCCTGTTTGCAGCGACCTATATATGTTTGATTCTGTTCCCCAAAGTGCGCGCCTATATAGCGCTTATTTCTGCGGCATTGTTTGTAGTACTTGGAATTTTACCGTTTGATAAGCTCTTTTCTGCCATAGACTGGAACGTTATCCTTATGATATTCGGCACTATGGGCATTGTGGTACTGTTTATAGACTCTAAAATGCCTGCTTTGCTCGCAGATATGATTTTGGATAAAATGCCGGATGTGCGGTGGGCTATTGTTGCACTTGCTTTGTTCGCGGGAATCATTTCCGCGTTTGTCGATAATGTGGCGACTGTACTCATGGTAGCGCCCGTAGCAATCGATATATCAAAAAAGCTCGAAATTTCACCCGTTAAGCCTATAATAGCCATAGCGATATCTTCTAACTTACAAGGGGCTGCAACCTTGGTGGGAGATACTACATCCATACTTTTGGGCAGCCACGCAAATATGAATTTCCTGGATTTCTTTGTCTATCAAAACCGCCCCGGTATGTTCTTTGTCGTGCAGATAGGCGCAATACTTTCAGCTTTGGTACTTTTATACCTTTTCAGAAAGCAGCGGCAGCCAATCTCTGCCGGTGAAAAGACCGTTGTCAAAGACTATTTTCCTACCGTGATTCTTGTTTTAACTGTTGTCCTTTTGATATTCGCCTCGTTTTTGCCCTATAAACCGCAAAACATCAACGGCTATATCTGCACAGGACTATTTTTAATAGGCCTAGTGCGGGAAGTGTTTAAAAGGAGATTTTCCTTTATTAAAGACACCATAAAAGAAATCGACTACTTCACATTACTTCTGCTCGCCGGGCTGTTTATCGTAATCGCCGGTATTACGGAGGCCGGTGTGATAAATGAAGTCAGCAAAATCTTCGTAAACATCAGCAACAACAATGTTTTTGCGATGTATTCCTTATTGGTATGGGCTTCCGTACTGTTTTCTGCATTCATCGA
>JAEWZS010000007.1 GCA_023458355.1 Bacillota bacterium | reverse complement strand
GTGTATTTCGGCTTCAAATGCAAAATCCCCCTGTCGTTGGTAGCCTATCCTTCTATGTAGAGTATAAACAAATGTAATGACAATATCAACGAGCTCTTCTATTTTTGCCAAATGGGCGCATGCTCTTTTGCGGAAAAATAATATTAGATCCATAAGTATAAAAGGAAAGAGTTTTAGATTTCTCTAAAACCCCTTCCCTGCACGAAGAGATTTCTCCTTATCCTACTTTGAGGCAATCATCTCATCAGCGCGCGTTTTCGCATCGCCCAAACCTTGATCAACCGTTTTGGAGCCGAGCAGGATCGCCTGTATTTCTTCATTAATAACCGTTGTGATCTCTGAGTACGCTTTGAGAGCGGGCATGCTGACCGCAGCGCTCTTGTCAACGTTCATATACCACGCAAGCGAGTCAAGGTCAAGTATATTCGCCACACCGGACAGCGCATTGGTAACGAGGCTTGCATCGAAGCCGCGCCAAAGAGGGATGCGCCCAAATTCGGCTACGGGCGCCATACCGCCGGTGGCGTACCACATGATGAACTCGTAGGCAGCCTCAGGGTTCGGCGTAGTGGCCGTAACGCTAAGAAGATCGTTGGTACCGCTGTAATTGGTATGATACTTATACTCGTCGGTCACATATCCGTTCGGAACAGGGCCTGGAACCAGGGCGGTCTTAAATTCGTGCGGATAGGTAGCCGTATCGAGCAGAAGCCTAAGCTGCGATATATTTAAGGTAATTGCACATTTCTCGGCAAGGAACGTATTTGAAAAGGTGAGGGAGTCCGCAACTTCGTCGGCAAGAGGTATGGCGTAGCCGTCATCCATGGTTCTCTTAATCAGCGAAATTCCATCATTCCACAATGCGTTATCAAAGTTGCTGGCCGTTCCGTCGAGGGAAGTATAGAAGGATAATTCGCCCAGCGCACTGCTCGCGACACCGCGCGCCTGCGCGATGTCCTGGTTGATGCACCACATCATACCATATTGCTTGTTGATGCCTTCACCCTTGGTGAGCGCTTTGCAGGCATTGTAAAACTCGTCATAGCTCCAGCCTTCGTAGGGGACCGGTATGTTTGCCTCCTGGAACATATCGACGTTGACCATCATCCAACGATTGTTTGAATAAATGGAGGGGAACCCGTATACTTGGTCACCATCGACCCAGTACTGGCTCATGCTGGCTTCGCCGAGTTCTTTTGCGCAATCGAAACCGCGCGCGGCGAGCATGTCGGTCAGGTTCAAAAACAGCCCAGATTCGGCACGTTTTTGCAGGTTGTTGGCACCATAACCTATAAGAACGTCGATCGCGCCACCTCCGACGAGATAGGTATCGACCTGAAGGTTTCCGTCGGCGTCATTCACATAGCGCACATATTCAATTTGAATACCCTTATCCTTATATTCGGCATTGAAATTCTCCACCATTTTGTCATAGCCGTACTCCGGCTGTATGCCGCCCCACACCTGAAGCGTTACCGGAGTAACCCCATCCGCCTCTCCGAACCACTCTATTTCCTCCGTGGGCGGCGTCACAGTCGTCCCGGCAGGGGGAGTTTGAACCAGCGTGGGTTCGGGTGTTTCTTCGCTCTGCTGTGCCGGGCTGCAGCCTCCAAGGCACAGCAAAAGTATCACCAATGCCAGCGTTGCGGCCAGTAACCTTGCCTTTTTCATGTTTCACGTTCCTCCTTTTTATTTGACCCCCAGAGACGGGGAGCAATTTAAAGATCGTCAGCTTCGATCAGCGCTTTCATATGATGCGCCGTCTTGATCTAATACCGTGCAAGCTCATCCATGAATTCCGGACGAACCCGCTTTGGTAAAACTTCAAAATTCAAGGCTCCGGCAAACCCAATTTCTTTTAGCACGGGAAGAAGTTCATCCCACTTCACCATACCAAAGTAAGGGGGGATATGCTCATCGGCCTCTGTCGCAAAATTATCGTTGATGTGCACGGCCTTCAAACGTTTTCCGACCAGCCGTAGCTCGTCCCTCTGATCCATGCAAAAACGGTTGATTTGCGGATGTCCAAAGTCCCAGCAAATGCCGATGCCGAGGGTGTCCGCAACCTCACACAGCTCCGTCGCTCCCGCGCAATAAGCCTGGCGCGCGTCGCCATAGTTGGCGTTCGGCAAATTCTCAACCAGAATTTCAACGTTTAAGGAAGCGGCGTACTCGATATGCCTTTTAAAGTACTCAACCGTTGCGGTGAAGGGGTCATCATCCGCCCGGTGGCGCTGCGCTGGGTGGAGGACTGCGTGTTTTGCGCCGAGCAGGCTTGTGACTAAAATGGAATCGCGAATGGCTTGCTCCCATTCAGGGCTATAGCCGCGGGCAAAATCATAAAACGGCAGATGCGTTTGGTAAATCTCTATGCCAAGCTCTTTTGCGTCTACGCACGTCTTCTCGATGATGCCTCTCCAGTCTTCTCCCAAATGGTAGAAACCAAAATGCAAAAAGTAATCCGCCGCCTCAAAGCCGTATTCATGCAAAAACCGCGGCCCTTCTTTAAAATGGTCGCACACATTGAATAAAAAGGCTGTTGTTGTTGAAATTTTCATATGACTCCTAAATTATGTAACTACATATAGAGGCGAAATCTATCAGGATGTACGCATTATATAATTCATACTTCTATATGTCAATACATATTTCTTATTTTTTAAATTATGTAATACATTAGAAGTATTTCATCATAGCGGCTTTTTACGGCTTGTCTGCTTATAACCCCATCATAGGGCTATAAGCCCTGTCATTGATGCCAGGCAGCACTTCATGCTTAGAGCCCGGAGAGATCGCCTTTCCTTTAGCGCGTTGATCTTATTTAATGCGACAAACTGCGTGGACGGCAGGCGGATCGTTTCCATCAAGCCCGTCCTCATTAAAACCTCATCGCGGATTCTTTCTACAATATTTTGTATATCGATATAACCAAGCTTATGAAATATAGCATTCTCCCTTTGATACATAGGTCCATACCGCTTGAAATAAAAAACCGCAGATACATTGCGCCTACCTTTGTTTCATCTCAACCGGCATTGCCTAACGGTGTCGGCTGATTGCGCCACGTCCGAAAAAACGTGCCTGAAAAGCAGGTTTTCTGGGCTGTCCTCCAAGCCTCGAATGTTATAGCTGCAAAACATATCGCCCTTACGCGCCTTGCATGTCCGTCATATAAATCGAAGCATTCCGTAAAAGCGCTTGAAAATCGCTCGGGATCATATCAATTCGCGGGTCAACAGCCTTCCTCTCAATAATTGCAGCGTCCCAGTATTCGTCAATATCTTCGGGACAGGGGGCCACTTCCCTGATAGCTCCGCAATTTCTCCAGCGGCATAACTATCATTGGCATTTCAACAATTCCCTCTACATTATTTATTATGTTATTACATTCTGCGTGGTTTTGTGAAAACACGCCTGAGGTATACGCATTTATATGATACAAACTGCATATGAATCGATTTTAGCAAAATATATGTATTGACATATTGTTCTCAAGTTGCTAACATACATACAAACCTTAACTATGTAATTACATTGTAGACTCTAAGGAGCCTTTTGATGAGCAACTTAAAGAAAACAAGAACTATGGCCTATGATGTTATCGTCGTTGGCGGCGGGCTTTCTGGCGTATGCACCGCAATCGCGTCTGCGCGCGGAGGCGCCCGAACGGCGCTTATCCATGACCGTCCGGTTCTTGGCGGAAACGCAAGTTCCGAAATCCGCATGCACGTTTGCGGTGCTTCAGCCAACTCCATCAAGCGTGATGCGGAGGAAACCGGCATTTTACATGAGTTGATGCTGGAAAACAAATACCATAACGATTCTTTTAATTATTCCGTATGGGATGCGGTGCTGCTGCAAAAGGTTTACGACGAGCCTTTGCTCACACTCTATCTCAACACGTCCATGATAGACACCCAACTCGACGATAACGTCATCACGCAGATCCAATGCTACCAGCTTACCACTGAAATACACTGGAGCTTAACCGCCCGTCTATTCGTCGATTGTACCGGCAACGGAACGCTCGGCTATCTTGCGGGCGCCGAATATCGGACTGGGAGCGAAGGCAAAGCGGAATTTAACGAACCTGACGCACCTGAAATGCCAAACAACACCCGCATGGGCAACACTTTGCTTTTTAAGGCGATAGATCGTGGTCGTCCCGTAGTTTTCAAAAAGCCCAAATGGGCATGGACCATAACCGAAGCCGATCTGCTTTTTCGCGGGCACGGCAACCAGCCCGCGTTGATGAAATTTGCCGAAGATGTGGAAGGCAGAACCACCTCGCTCGATAACGGCCCCAAAAAAGAAGGCAAGGATTTTGACAGCTACGGCTTAGACTATGGCTATTGGTGGATCGAAATCTCAGGCGAGGAAGACGATATTATTTCGGAGTACGAAAAAATACGCGATCAATTAGTCGGATGCATCTACGGCGTGTGGCACCATATCAAAAACGGGGGCGATCACGGAGCGGAAAACTTTGATTTGGTTTGGGTAGGCATGCTGCCCGGCGTGCGGGAAAGCCGCCGCCTTGTGGGGGATTATATACTCACCGAAAACGACCTGCTGACAAACAGGTTATTTAACGACGCCGTCTCTTACGGTGGATGGCCCATCGATAACCATACGCCTAAGGGAATTTTAGATAAAGGCAAGCTGCCCTCGTTTGTTCACCACTTTCCCGGCCTCTATACCATACCTTACCGTAGCTACTATTCTAAGAATATAACCAATCTGTTCTTTGCTGGGCGAATCATCAGCGCATCGAAGCTGGCCATGGCAAGTTCCCGCGTTATGGGAACCTGCTCGGTAGGCGGGCAGGCTGTAGGCACCGCGGCGGCTTTATGCATAAAGCATGGGTGTATGCCACGCGAATTAAACGCGCATATCACGGAGCTGCAGCAGGCGCTCCTCAGAGAGGATTGCTATATTCCCGGCGTATTCAAACGCGACGCGCATGACTACGCGCAAAGCGCCGAGATCAGCGCCACAAGTGCGCGCGTAGACAGCCCCGCAGAAAACGTTTTAAACGGGCTCTCCCGCAACACAGCGGAAAAAATCAATTGTTGGGAATCCGATGGGCTCGCAATTGAGGGGGAAACACTGTTCTTGAAATTTAAGAAGCCTGTGGAGCTCTCGCAAATACGCCTCACATTTGATTCAAATTTGAACAGGCCCATCAAAATCACCCTGTCTGAAAAGCGCATGAACCTCCAGCAGCCCGGTGCACCCGCTGAGCTGGTTAAGGACTATCGCGTATCTTTGCACCTCAACGGAGTCGAGATAGCCGCCAAGAGTATTTTGGGCAATTATCACCGGCTGAATGTCGTTGAAATCGCAGGGTGCTGCGATGAGATTCGCATCCACATAACGCGTACCCACGGATATGAAAGCGCTAAGGTATTTGAAGTAAGAGCATATGAGTGATGCGTTGGCAACCTCACGCAAATAAGCTATTATGCTATAAGAAGAAATTAAACATGAAGAAAGTTCTCGAGATATTCCTATTATGACCATATTGCTAAGCCGCCTTGAAGCATGAGCCTCCGCACAAAACGAGAGTATGCAATATCCCGAACTCGCAAACGCGTAAAAGACGGCCCCTGCAACGCCTGCAGCTTCCAAAGAAACGGTAACGCTCCAGTTTTGGGGCGGCGTACAGGGCGAATACGAGTATGACGTGCTCGTGGGAAACATATCCTGCAGTGGGCGACGGGATCGTGAGGTTTTAACAACAGGCAAGGACGCCGAGATCAATACTATTTTCAACAAGAGGCTCAAAGACGCAATGTATGTACAAAAGAGCGCGGATCAAGCCCTTATACACCTGAAGAGCCGATCGGGCGCCTTGCTCGGATAGTTCAAATCAATCAGCGGATGCGCCGGCAGTTCACGCACAACAAGCTTCCGGCGCATCCACAGTTAGAGGTTGTTATGGAAAGAATACCCCGTAATAGAATGCGACGTAAAACCTTGACTGCACTTAGCTTTCTTATTCCCAGCCTTTTGGGATTGGTTTGCTTTAGTATAGTACCCCTGCTTTTCTCTCTTTTTATTAGCTTTACCGATTGGAACTTCCTCAAGGGAATCGGCAATTGGAACTTGGTGGGTTTTGATAATTTCATTGCCCTATGGAAGGACGACTGGTTCCTTGCGTCCTTAAAAAACACCGTCATTTTCACCATTGTAACGGTGCCCATCGGCCTGTTCATCGCGGTACTGCTGGCAGAACTACTTGACAGGTTTTGCTCAAAAAGGCTGAGCGGTCTTGCTCGCATCACGATGTATATGCCAAAGATTACTAACATCGTCGCCTCCTCGGCGGTCTGGATCATGCTCTATTCTTCGTACGGACCTTTTACTCAGCTCTTGCGCAATCTGGGATGGGACGACCCTCCCAGGTTTTTGGCCAGCTATACATGGGCTTTGCCGGCAGTTATGCTGATGTGCATTTGGCAAAACCTCGGCTATCAGATATTCATTTACAGCGCTTCACTCACAGGGCTTTCCAAAGAGGTCTACGAAGCGGCCGACATCGACGGAGTAAACAGCTTCCAGCGGTTTTTTCACATTACCCTTCCCATGCTTAAGCCTACCACGTTCTTTCTTACGATCACAGGCATTATTTCTAGCTTTAAGGTGTTCGGGCAGATAAATGTCATGACGCAGGGTGGGCCGGGCTCCTCAACCTATACGCTGGTTTACTATATCTATAAGCAGGCGTTTAGCTATTACAACATGGGTTACGCATCTTCTGTTGCGGTCATCCTGTTTTTGATATTGCTTGGCATCACTTTAGTGCAATGGAGGAACAACAAAGATGAATAACGCCCAGGCGGATATAGGATCAGCTGGAGCTGCAGCACCCTTTTTTAGCAGTAAACGGCGTAAGAAGCTTGTGCAAATCATGATGACGCTGCTTATATTATTTATTGCGCTATTGATGATTGTTCCATTTATTTGGATGATTACCTCCTCCTTCAAGCTTGAGCGCGATGTAATGACGATACCCATTCAATGGGTACCCCAGAATCCCACCGTGGATAATTACAAAACGATACTACATATCGATACGGCAAAAAAGGATTATCACTTTTTATTGGCCTACTGGAACTCCATCAAGGTTACTGTTTTGGCAACTGCCATCAGCGTAGTCACCTCCGCAATGGCGGGCTATGCCTTTGCAAAACTCAAATTTAAAGGAGCCAATATCTTATTTATAATCTATTTGGCTCAAATGATGGTGCCATCGCAGCTTACTTTGATTCCCCGGTTCGTCATGTTTTCCTCTTTAGAAATGACGAATACGCATTTTTCCATTATTGCCCCAAAGCTGATAGCCGTTTCCGCCACCTTTATGATGCGTCAGGCCTTTTTGAGTGTGCCAAACGAGTTGAGAGAGAGCGCGATGATAGATGGGGCTGGAGAGTGGCGTACATGGGCGCAGATCATGCTCCCCGTGGTCAAGCCTACCGTAGCAGCGCTGGCAACCGTACAGTTTTTAGACAATTGGAACAGTTATTTAGACCCGCTGGTCTTCCTGTCCGATTGGAGGCTTCGCACTCTTCCCGTTGCGCTCAACCAGTTTGTCAGTGAGGAAGGCACGAAGTACAACCTTGTGGCGGCGGCCTGCTGCTTGACCGTAATCCCCGTTTTCATTCTTTTTCTAAGCGGACAAAAATTCTTTGTAAAGGGCCTCACTGTAGGCTCGGTGAAAGGTTAGGAGAAAGGGCATGCCAAACTCGTGGCTGAATCTTGAAGAAAAAAATATACTCGTTACAGGCGGCGCATCTGGCATCGGCTATGCCATTTCACAAGAGCTCCTTGGCTTGGGCGCAAATGTTGCGGTTCTGGACCTATGCGAACGCCCGCCCGTATTTGAAGGAAGCGCTGGAAAACTTCTGTTTTGCCGTGCCGATGTTACCGATCCTCAAAGCGTGAACGATGCGGTGCAGCAGGCGCTCACAGCCTTTGGAACGATCGATATTCTAGTGAATAACGCGGGTATTAATATCCCTCGGCTTTTAGTGGATGAAGAGCATCGTTATGAATTAGACCTGCAAGTTTGGAATAATGTGATGGATGTAAACGTAAAGGGCGTGTTCCTCTGTACCCAACCCGCCGCTAAAGTCATGACAGAGAAAAAAAGCGGCGTTATAATCAACATGTCCTCAGAATGCGGTCTTGAAGGCTCGGAAGGGCAAAGCGTTTACGCGGCCACCAAAAACGCGGTCAACGCTTTGACCCGCTCGTGGGCAAAAGAGCTTGGAAAAAAAGGCATACGTGTGGTAGGCGTAGCACCTGGCATTTTGGAGGCTACGGGCCTAAGAACACTTTCCTATGAAACGGCTTTAGCATATACAAGAAACATCTCTGTCGAAGAGCTGCGAGCGGGCTACGGCAAAACGAACGTTACCCCGTTAGGGAGAAGCGGCAAACTTGCCGAGGTAGCCAATGTGGTAGCTTTCCTTTGCTCGGAACGCGCATCGTATATACACGGCGTGACCATCAATGTCGCGGGTGGAAAAACCAGAGGGTAATAAGGAGAACCAGCATGCTCTTTTGGAAGCAAACTCTGCCTCAAACGGAAGAAGAAAACCCCATCACTCCTCTGGGACGGTGGTGGCAGGCTCTTAGCGGCAACATATTTTCTTTGATTCTATTAAACTTGGTAATTATAGCCTTTCTTTTACCTGCTATCGCATGTGTTTGGGCCTTCCTCACCTTTGGGGGCTTGGTCTTAATACCGGCAATACTTGTCGCCTTTGGTCTGGCCGGAGCGGCATATACCGCTGTTTCCAAAAGCATACGAGAGCTTCAGTTTGGCATGCCGGTATACCTGTGGAAAGCTCTGTTTGGGTATTTTAAACAATATTTTTGGCGCGGCTTCACTGCGGGCATTATCTGCACAAGCCTGCTTGCGTTGGTTCTTCTAGTTATAATTATAGGCACGCAAGGCATATTGGCCTTGCCGCTACTCATAGTAATTTGCCTTACCTTCGGAATCTTTTTATTAATCCCCATTATTTTTTATACGTTTGAGCAGTTGACACAAATGGAATTAAGAATGGCTGCCGTTTTTAAAAATAGCCTACTGCTTATCTTCGCCATGGGATGGCGCAGTGTGCTACTCAACGCGCTGTGGCTGCTGCCCGCCACCCTCTTGATGCTTTTCCCCAACATTATAATTCCTCTGTGCATTTTACCGGGCCTACCCGCATTGCTTTGCCTATCGGGCCAAGCAATCACACACGCTAAGCTGAATCGGTTGTTTGGCGAGGCGGTATCAAAATGATTAGCCGGCCGGCCGTCATTTTCACACCAGCTATTCGTGTGTTTAGGGACCTCACTTTATGAAGTATTATTTTTTAATGTTTTAGAAAATATTCCTGTGCAAGAAAACCCTGTCTATTAAAAAATCGACTCAAAGAAAAGAAAGGAAGATGCTCAATGTATAGCCGAAAAAAGCGTTTTGTCACGATCCTTCTTGCATCCGTATTGGCAGTAACCTGTATGCCAATACTGCCTGTGATCGCATTAGCGGACAGTAGTTCATTGGATATCACCCTCAATATCGGAGCAGGAGACAGCAACAAGTATATTAATTATGATTTTGAGGCAGGAAAATCCTACAGTATAACCGCATCCTGGTCCAGCATTCCTGTTTTTACCGGCAGTCTTACCGGTTGGAGGCTGCAAACCGTTTCTGACAGCAGCGGTACATTTGTTGCTGATCTCGTAATCAAAACCGCTAAAAAGCAGAGTACTAGCGGCAACGGAACCTCCAGCCAGAATTATGTGGGAGTCTTTACTCCCACGCAGAATATGCCTGTCCTCAATCTCTATACGCAGGGGCTCGTCACGTCGAACAGCATCACAATCGAAATTGAGCCTGCCGCCATAGAGGAGGATGTGCTGCTGGATGCAACGATCAGCGTAGACTCGAATATGGAATACATCAGCGCATATTTCGACGTAAACTTTGAAGTAGGCAAAACCTATGCGATCAGCGCCGCTTGGTCCAGCGCACCGGTCTACACCGCCGCCAACGAAGGCAAGACCGCATGGAAAATTCAGCGTGCTCAGGACAGTGACATTGCGGGAGACGATGCTATTATTTATAAAACAACGACCTCCGACAATACCGCTGCGCAAACATATCAGGGTACTTTCTTCTGCACGGCAGCTAAGCCTGTGTTCAATTTCTTTGCACAGCGTCTCAGCGGCGCCAACCAAATCCACTTCAGAATCAATTTGGATTCTACGCTAATTTCCGATCAAGTAACCTATACAAAATTGTTTCAGGTTTCAAAATACTCAAGCGGCAATGTGATGCAGGGATTTGATATCTTTAACAACGTCCTGTTCCAGTGCTACGACGCCGGGTATTGCATTACATATAACGCTACGACAGGGACGGAAATTGCAGACTTTCAATTAGGCAGCGCCTATTCCACAAACCACTGCGGAAATGTAAACTTTGGGTTGGAGTACCCTTCAGGTAACTCTCAGTTCCCTGCGCTGTATGTATCCGGCGACTTGAGCACCAAGGCTTGCTATGTGGAGAACGTCACTTCCACAAGTGCGAATCTGATTCAAACTATTTACTTCGACATCAATCCAAGTTATTACGGAGGTCAAATTATTATCGACCGAGATCGAAATCGAATCGTATATATGCAACGCCAAAACACGAATATCAGTGACCTTGGTAATGTATTCAAGATATGTGAATTTCGCATCCCTGCTCTTTCTGAAGGCAATGAGATCCATTTTACCAATGCAGATATATTAGGCAGCCCCTATGAGCTTCCTTATTATTCTCCTCTTTACCAAGGTGGCTATATTCACCAAGGTCGCCTGCTACAAACTCACGGTCTGCGAGAAAACAGCCTTGGCTCCATGATAGGGATCATGAACTTTGATGTTGTTTCACACAAGTTCGAGCGGCATATTGATCTGACAAATGCGTTTAGTCTAGAACCTCAGGGTATTACTGTATATCAGGGCCGCCTTATCATGAGCGTCATTGACGGTAACTTTTACGAGATCACAATAATAGGGTAGCTCCGAATGCCTGCGAAATAAATCACCGCCCTAAATCTCGAATCTGCTACAAGGATGCAGCTACAAAGGCGATCAATTGCGTTTCAAGCACTGGATCCCGATTATAAATCTATGCGTTTTTCTAGTAAAACGCTCATTTAAGTGAAAAGCCTCCTTTTGTAGGAAACATACAACGGGAGGTTTTTGTATGACACGGAAATGAACGAACATGGAGCTGACAGGAACTCGGAGAGTCCACGTGCCCGATTATGATCTCGATCGAGTAGTGGGTGCCACATAGAAGGTGCTGATCGCTACGAGCCTGTTCAAACTATGAACCGCCATGGCTAGTGAATAAAATTGGTAAATACTCGCGCCTCCCTCTCCAACAGGGCGACGC
>JAEWZS010000006.1 GCA_023458355.1 Bacillota bacterium | reverse complement strand
CCGCAGGCGACATTGGCAGCAACCGTGGGTAGGAGTGCTTCAGCGCGGCAGGCGGATATGTAAAAAACCCGAAGGGCATCGCTAAAGCGAACGCAGGGAACCTTAGTTATGCCGGAGGCGCTTATGGATGTTTATGAAAAGCTTAAAATTCTCACCGATGCCGCAAAATACGACGTCGCCTGCACCTCAAGCGGGGCGGACAGGACCTCACCGCGCGACGGAATCGGAAGTGCAATGGCTGCAGGCTGCTGCCACAGCTTTTCCGCTGACGGGCGATGTATTTCCCTTTTAAAAGTGCTTATGACCAACGCCTGCGCGTACGACTGCACATACTGTGTCAACCGTCGCAGCAACGATACGCCTCGCGCCACATTTGAACCGCGGGAGCTTGCGGAGCTTACTATAGCATTTTATCGACGCAACTATATTGAAGGCCTTTTTTTAAGCTCCGGCGTGCTGAAAAACCCCAACTATACCGTTGAGCGCATGTGCGAAGCGCTAAGCATATTGCGTGAGGAGTACAAGTTTTACGGTTATATACACGCAAAGGCCATACCGGGGGCAGACAATACGCTTTTAACAAGGCTTGGTTATCTTGCCGACCGTTTGAGCGTTAACATCGAGCTTCCTTCGCAAGAGAGCCTTAAACTTTTAGCTCCCGATAAATCCAAACAGGCGATACTAAAGCCCATGGGCTTTATAAAGTCCGGCATAGAGTCTAACTCCAAAGAGATTACGCGCTATAAGCATGCACCGAAATTTGCGACCGCAGGGCAGAGCACACAGATGATTGTTGGTGCAACCGCTGAGAGTGATCTGCATATTCTAAACCTCACCGAAGGGCTTTATAAATCCTACCGGCTCAAGCGCGTGTTTTTTTCTGCTTATATTCCGGTTGTTCAAAGCTCACTTTTGCCAGCACAAGACGTTAAGCCGCCGCTTTTGCGCGAGCACCGCTTGTACCAGGCGGATTGGCTTTTGCGTTTTTATGGCTTTACAGCCTCGGAAATACTCGATGAAGAGCACTCAAGCTTCAACCGCTATCTAGACCCAAAATGCAATTGGGCCATTAACCACCCGGAGCGTTTTCCCGTGGAGGTTAATAGGGCACCGTACGAGACGCTTCTTCGCGTGCCGGGCATCGGTGTGAAAAGCGCGCAGCGTATCCTTCATGCAAGAAAAGTTTCCACACTCGACTTCTTAGCTTTAAAGCGGCTCGGTGTGGTGTTAAAGCGCGCGCAGTACTTTATCACTTGCGCGGGCAAGCTTCCAAATGGATTTGATACCGCGAAGGACGCGCTTTTGAGTGCACTAATTTCCGAGCAGTCAAAAGGACGCGCGGATGAAGCGCTTTTGACGCGCCCGGAGCAACTTTCGCTATTGGATCATCCATCCCTTAAAAGGGAGGAGCTCTATAAATGCCTGAGCGGAGAACTATAGTTTACGGCTATGACGGCAGCTTTGAAGGCCTCCTTTGCTGCGTGTTTGAAAGCTATGAGAATAAAGAGATTCCGCTCGACGTGGTTTCTCTTGAGGATGGCTTGCCGCTCCTTCTGCCTGTTCGCATGGTGGAAACAGACGAGCAAAAGGCAAAGCGCGTACTTCGCGCCATACCGCATAAGATTGGTCCGGAGGCATTTCAACTTGTACGCAATGGCTATTTGACCTGCCACCCCAAGAAAGGCCAACTCATTTTGGATTTTTTGCGCTTAGGTTTTTTAAAAGGCGGAAGCATTGTGAACATGCTTGCGGACCAAACCGTGAGTGAGCTTACAAACGCGGTGCGCCACCTTAACAATGAGGCGCATCTTCTTAAGGGATTTGTGCGTTTTAGCGAAGCAAACGGCGCGCTCGTTGCACAAATTGAGCCGAAAAACATCGTTTTGCCGCTTCTTGCACCGCATTTTTCCGCAAGGTTCCGGTGCGAGAATTTTCTCATCCACGACAAGAATCATTCGATGGCGCTCATCCATAAACCCGGTACGATGGGCATTGTACCGGTGGAGCAATATGTAATGCCAAAGCCCGGGCAGGAGGAGCTTCGCTTCCGTGCGCTTTGGCGGCTGTTTTACGACACCATAGAGGTGGAAGGCAGGCACAACCCTCGCACACGCATGGGGCATATGCCCAAACGCTACTGGCGCTGTATGACGGAATTCGCCCGCTGTGACGGTATTTCAACAGAGCAGAACACTGCGCTTCACGATACGGTTATCGCTGCGCTTTCGGAGCCGAATAAAACAAAGCAATAGTATTAAGAGTATAAAAGGATATATATACCTTAACATTGCCCTTTCTTATGCCCCATGATAAAATAGCCGCAATACTATCGGTTTTGGGAGGCTATACCATGAAGCAAAGCGGGAAAAATCGCATTGTTTTTCTTGTACTGGCTGTGCTGGTTCTTTTTTCGGTAATACTTCTGCCCTCAACAGCTTCCGCCAACTCCGCAGAACCGCCTGCGATCCTTATCGTGGCTTTAAATGCACCAAATGACCTTGTGCTTGAGGGCGAGGTAAACGATGAGTTCGTACCCATGCAATTCAGTTCCGTTGCATGGGAAAGCTACTATAAGCTACACTATTCCGATTATCCCGCCGGCGGTACAAGAGGCACTATGCCCACGGCAATCCGCGTTACCGCGGGCGGTACATCAAAAACCATACCGCTTATCAACCTAACGGATACCTATAACAATGTATTCACACTGGATTGCAATACCATGACGCTAACAGAGGGCACACTGCCGCTTCGAAGCGTGCTGCTTGTTGCAATGCGCGTCGTTCTTACGCTCGTTTTGGAAGGGCTGTTGTTCTACCTGTTCGGCTTTCGCGAAAAACGGAGCTGGATCGCCTTTTTCGTGATCAACCTTATTACACAGGTGGGTTTGAACGCGGTGCTTTCCGCAGCGGAAATCGAAAGCGGCTATGCAATTTTGGGGCTTATCATCCTTGAGATATTTGTGTTCCTCGTGGAGATCCCCGCTTTCCTTATCGCGCTCAAGGAGAAGAAATGGTGGCATCGGTTGATCTATGTGCTTGTTGCAAACCTACTAAGCCTTCTGGTAGGCGGCATACTGATACTCACATTGCCCATATGAGTATAAATTTATATACTCTATATTGCGTAATTAAATAGGAAGAATTATACTTAAATAGTAATTAGACAATAATTGACAATTCATCCGGATAGGGTATTGCACCGCTTTTTTCGGGGCGTACTGTATCCGGCTTATTAGCAGGAGATCAGCAATGGTGAGTACTTACCTGTCCCTTGTGTTTACGTCTATCTTTTCGGGCGGCTTTTTTGCCGCACTCACCAATCTTCAAGATGTCGTTGCAAATGGTACCATCACGGCGATCCATATCATCATAGGCGTCCTAATCGTGCTTTTAATATTGCTTTCCCGCCGTACACGCCGTCTAGGCACCTCCAAAAAGGAGCTTGAGCGGTTATATGAACAGCAAAAGGCGCTTTATGATGCCGAGGATACCGTTACTTACTTAAAAAATGAAAACATGCGCTTTGTATTTGCAAACGGTGCTTTCGAAAAATTCTCCGATAAGAGCGAGAAGGAGATTAAGGGAAAGTCCGGCGCTGAGGTGCTCCCCTCAATACTTAATGATATCGCAGCACAGATTGAGCTTGAAGCGCTCGAGGATATGCAAATGCGCTTTGGCGATGTGGAGTATTTGAAGCGCGTTTACAGGATTACCGCGTTTCCCGTAAACATGGCCGACGACAAGGTGGGCGTCGGCGTATACATACGTGATATTACGCTCGAACATAATCATATGAAGCTCCAGCAGCGCATACTCAAGCGCAATGAGATTTTGGTAGACGTTTCTAACAGCAGCTTTAACACAAAAGAGGAGCAGATTAACCACATACTTTTGCAAGCGCTCGAACTGACCGACAGCAAGTATGGCTGTATCGCTTTTTACGATGAAAAAAGCAGTAGCTTTACTGAAAGCGCGCTTACATTTTCCCCCATCGAAGAATTTAGAAGGGAATCCTTCGATAAGCCTGTTCCGGATTTTCTTATCGATATTTTCATGGAAGCTGTAAACACCCAAAGGCCGGTAATCCAAAACGATTATCAGGCTTATTTGGAGGAAAAGGGGAAGGTAAGCCCATATAAACCCGTTCCTGTCCGCTTTTTATGCGTTCCCGTCTGTATCGACGGCAAAGTTCGAGCCGTAGTCGGCCTAAGCGACCGTGATGAACCGTATTTCGGCAATGCGGCATATGAAGCCACGCTTTTGATGAATACCGCGTGGAACGCGCTATCGAGACGTGAAGCGCAGCAAAGTCTGACTTTAGAGCGTAATAAGTATTTGGAGACCATACTATCTATCGGCGACGGTGTTATGGTTGTTAACAAAGACGGCGAGATAGATATGCTCAACACCGTAGCGGAAAGGCTTACCGGTTGGGAACTCATTCAGGCAAAGGGAAAACCGTACGGGCAGGTGTTTAGGCTTACCGACGACACGCTGCCCTCGACGAGTGATTTTATAGATCGTGTTCTTGAAAGCGATTCTGCACAAACTGTACAAAACGACGCTGTATTGACCTCGCACGGGGGAGACCTGTACTTTTTAGAAAGCAGCGCAGCTCCTATCCGTGACGAGTCGGGTGATACAGTGGGTGCGGTTATCGTGTTCCGCGACGTCACCGAAAGGCGCGCACAGCGTGGGCGCATAGAATATTTGAGCATGCACGACTCGCTTACGGGGCTTTATAACCGCCGCTATTTCGAGGAGCAGCTTGTACGCTTTGACACACCGGAAAACCATCCGTTGTGCGTTATCATGGGCGATGTAAACGATCTCAAGCTCACCAACGATATTTTCGGACATTCCAGCGGTGACCTTTCCATCATACATAGCGCACATGCCTTCCAAAACGTTTGCCGCCCGGTCGATATTGCGGCGCGTTGGGGCGGTGACGAGTTTGTTCTTCTTTTACCGCAGACTAACGCAGCACAGGCGGAGTCCGTGTGCAAGCGTATCCACGAGGAAATGGCATCGCGCCGCGTCGCTGCGCTCCAATGCAGCATGTCCCTCGGCTTTAGTATAAAATCAAATACCGATGAGGATATCTGGCACATACTCAACAATGCAGAGCAGAAGATGTACACGCAAAAGTCCACCAACCGCAGCCGTCTGCAGGTGGACACGCTCGACGCGTTTGTGCAGACGCTTTATAGCAACTCCCCGCGCGAACAGGAGCATGCGGAACGTACAAGCGCTTATTGCGCGATGATCGGCCGCGTGATGGGCCTCCCCGAGGAAGACATTAAAAAACTAAAAGACGCAGGGGCCATGCACGATATAGGTAAGGTTGTGCTCGACGCAGAACTCTTGCGCAAGACCGACGTTTATTCTGACTTTGAAGCCGACGAAGTCAAGAAGCATTCCATTATGGGATATCGGATTCTTAATTCCTTTGACGGCACACTCAACTTGGCGGAGGCCGTGCTCGCGCACCATGAGCGCTACGACGGATGCGGTTATCCTAAAGGGCTTAAAGCCACGCAGATACCTCTTATGGCGCGCATCATATCCGTGGCGGAGAGCTATGAACGCATTACGCGCGATTCTGCAGGTAGACCTGCACGCACGACGGCCGAGGCGATGGATATACTAACAGAAAACGCCGGCACGCAGTTTGACCCCTATGTGGCAGAGGTATTCGTGCGGCTTATGCAGGAAAGGGAACTCTCATAAAGTAGAGAGGATGTAATGTATGAATGAAGAAGAAGTAAAGTTGGTTGAACGTTTCCTCGACGAAGAAGGCCGCGTGAAGCAGTTTCCGTCCAAACAGACACCGCGCGACGCAGTATTAAAATACTTGGCGGAAAAGTTTGCACCGGATACCGATTATAAAGAGCGTGAGGTAAATGCGATTTTAACTCAGTGGCATACCTTTAACGATTACTTTATACTGCGCCGCTCATTGGTGGAGGCAGGGTATCTACACAGGCTGAACGATGGGAGCAAGTACTGGAAGGAACCTGAGAAGTCATAAAGATTATACAGTAAAGGGCCTGTAAGCAACAGCTTACAGGCCCTTTTATATAAATAACTATCCTATCTGTCTTATCAGCAACTCCTTTAGCTTAATAGGATCGGCTCTCCCGTTTGTAGACTTCATCACGATGCCAATAACGGCCTGTAGCGCCTCCTTTTTGCCCGCGCGGTAATCATCAACGGCTTGGGGGCTGGAATTTAAAGCATCCTCTATATACGCTTTGAGTATTTTTTCGTCTGTAAGCTTCGTAAGCCCCAGTTCTTCCTCTATTCTTGCAGGATCACCACCAAATTCCCACATGTGCTTGAGTATGCGTTTGCCGGCACTTGCGCTTAAGGCGCCGTTTCCGATGCGCTCACATAGCGCTGCGAGCTTATCTGCTTCAATGTGTGCCGCGATGCTTTCCTCCTCTAGGCGCAGGCGGAACAGTTCACCTGTAATAAGGCTCGCGGCTATTTTCGGGTACGCTGTTTTTTCTGCGACGCTCTCAAAATACTCCGCATCCTCGCGTTTAAGGCAAAGCTGTGCGGCAAACTGTAAGCTTATTTGATAACGCTCCATATAGCGGCGTTTCCGCACCTCAGGCAGCTCGGGGAGCGATGCCGCAACCTCTTCTATATACGCACGGCTAAGCTCGATTGCGCAAAGATCGGGGTCAGGAAAATAGCGGTAATCATCCGCGTTTTCCTTGCTGCGCATAGCATACGTCATTCCCGTGGTCTGGTCGAAGCGGCGTGTTTGTTGTATAATCGCTTCCCCCGCCTCAAGTGCTGCAATCTGGCGAGCTGCCTCATACTCCGCCGCACGGCGCACAGACTGGAAGGAGTTGAGGTTTTTAATCTCCGCACGTGCGCCGAATGTACTTTCGCCAAACGGACGAACGGAAAGGTTTACGTCGCAGCGCATAGAGCCCTCGTTCATCTTTAAGTCCGAAATGCCTGTGTACAAAAGTATGGAGCGGAGCTTTTCTAAAAACGCTACAGCTTCTACAGGGCTTCTCAAATCGGGCTCCGTTACGATTTCAATGAGTGGCACACTGCAGCGGTTGCAGTCAATCAGCGTGCCATGTTGTTGGTCATGTACGAGTTTGCCCGCGTCCTCCTCTAAATGGATGCGCGTTATGCGCACCGTCTTTTCGCCCGCTTCGGTATCTATGGTCATCGAGCCGTCTGTGCAGATGGGTAAATCATACTGCGATATCTGGTACGCTTTTGGGAGGTCCGGATACACATAGTTTTTACGGTCGAGCTTGGAGTACGAGGCTATGGCACAGTTTAAAGCTATCCCCGCACGCACGGCATATTCTACTGCGGTCTTATTGAGCACCGGAAGTGCACCCGGCATACCCGTGCACACGGGGCAAATTTGTGTATTGGGTGGTGCGCCAAACGCCGTGGAGCAAGAACAGAAAATCTTCGTTTGCGTCTTCAGTTCTACATGGATTTCAAGGCCTATTACGGTTTCATACTTCATAACTGCCTCCTACTTTAAAGGGCGCTTCGGTCATGTGATAAGCACCGTAAGCGCGTTCATACGCTGCGCCGAGTGACAGAAGCGTTTTTTCGTCAAATGCTTTACCGATAAGCTGCATGCCTACGGGAAGCCCCTCTGCCTTGCCGCAGGGCATAGACAGAGCCGGAAGCCCGGCGATGTTCACGGGTACAGTGCAAATGTCCCCAAGGTACATGGACACGGGATCGCTCGTTTTTTCGCCGATGCGGTAGGCACATTGCGGTACGGTAGGGGTGAGCACCGCATCATACTTTAAGAAGACTTGGTTGAATGCAGAGGACAACAGCGTTCTAACTTGCATCGCCCTTTTGTAATACGCGTCGTAATACCCGGCTGACAGTGCAAAAGTGCCTAGCAAAATGCGCCGCTTCACTTCCGCGCCAAAGCCTTCGCTCCGCGAGCGCAAGTACAGCTCCTCAAGCGTTTCGCAGTTTTTTGCGCGTCGGCCGTAGCGCACGCCGTCAAACCTGCCGAGGTTGGAGCTTGCCTCAGCGCTTGAAATGATATAATACGCGGGCAGAGCATAGGAAAGCTCCTTTAAGCTTATCTCTTCTACATGTGCGCCGAGTGCTTCAAAACGCTTGGCAGCTGAAAGTACGCTCTCCTTTACGGATGCATCAATGCCTAATCCGAAAAGCTCTTTTGGCAGCGCCAGGCGCATGCCCTTAACGGCAACGTTCAATGTAGCGCTAAAATCCGTTGTTTGCCCGGGTACAGAGGTGGAGTCTAGCTCGTCATGCGCACAAATTGCATTGAGCACAACGGCGCAGTCCTCCACGGTTTTTGTTATGGGGCCAACTTGGTCGAGCGATGACGCAAATGCAATAAGCCCGTAACGCGAAACGCGTCCATAGGTGGGCTTCATGCCGACAACGCCGCAAAACGCGGCCGGTTGGCGTATAGATCCTCCTGTGTCTGAGCCAAGCGCGAAAGCCGTTTCGTCCGCGGCAACTGCCGCAGCAGAACCGCCGGAGCTCCCACCCGGTACGCGGTTTAGCGCACGCGGGTTTTTTGTAATTTGAAACGCGGAGTTTTCCGTACTCGAACCCATAGCAAACTCATCCATATTGGTCTTTCCTAAAAACACCGCACCGGAACCTGAAAGGAGTTTTACTACTGTCGCATCGTAAGGCGCGCAAAAATCCTCGAGCATTTTTGAAGCGCAGGTGGTGCGCCCAAACATAGTACATAAATTATCTTTAAGCGCAACGGGAATGCCCGCGAGCGGAGGTAAATGTTCACCTAAAGCACGCCTACTATCAATTTCTCTCGCCTGTTCAAGCGCATTTTCATAGAAAACAGAAATATAGGCACCAGTATGCGGTTCGGCTGTCTTTATGCGATCAAGATAGGCCTTCGTTACTTCAACAGCACTTATTTCTTTTGACTCAAGGCGCTTACTTAATTCCGTAACGCTCATGCGTGTGATGCTCATAGTGTATCCTCCTGTTTTATAGCGGCCGGTACCCGAATATAACCTCCGTGCAGCTCCGGTGCATTTTGTAGTAGCGGCGTAGGCGGGAATTCCATCACCCTATCCTCGCGAAGTACATTTTTTAGAGGAATCGCATGTGCTGTTGGGATAACGCCCGTGGTATCGAGCGAATTGAGCTCTGAGGCAAATGCGAGTATGCCGGAAAGCTCCTTTTGAAGCACAGTGTTTTCCGCATCATCCAGGGAAAGTGAGGCAAGCTGTGCCGTACGAGCGATGTCAAAACCCATCGTCTCGGCTTTTTTAGCACTTGTTTCCTGTGCGACAGCGCCGCTAAGGCGGGTGGAAATAGAAAGTTCTTTTAGCTGCACATCATCCACAATGTCGGGTGCACTCGTTAACAGGCATTTTGCATCCTTGGTTTTCGGGAATGCCGTAACATCGCGGAGCGACTCAGCGCCGCTTAGAAGCATCACGAGCCTGTCGAGGCCGAAGGCAAAACCGCCGTGCGGCGGGGTGCCGTAGCGAAACGCACGGACAAAAAAGCCAAAGCGCTGTTCTGCCTCCGCATCGGAAAACCCGAGTGCACGAAACATCGTCTTTTGCACATCGCTTGAATGGATGCGCACACTGCCGCTTCCAAGCTCCACGCCGTTTAAAACAACATCGTATGCCTGTGCGCGTACCCGCGCAGGGTCACTGAATAGATAGGGGAGGTCTTCTTCGTAGGGCATGGTGAACGGGTGGTGCATGGCTACAAAGCGCTTTTCTTCTTCGCTGTATTCAAACTCCGGGAAGTCGGTCACAAACAAAAACGCAAATTTGCTTTTGTCACGAAGGCCGAGCATATCGGCAATATCAAGGCGAAGTCCGCCAAGCGTGCGCCGCACCGTGGGAAGCTTATCTGCGCAGAACAAAAGGAAATCGCCATTTTCCATGCCTGTGCGCGTGACAATTGAGTCCCACGCCTCTTGCGTTAAAAACTTTTTCAAAATGGAGTTCACGCTGCCGTCCTCACGCAGCATTATCCACGCCATGCCTTTTGCACCGTAATGAAGCGCACGCTCGGTTAAGAATTCAATCTCAGTTTTTGTAAAGCGTGCACCGCCCTTTACATTGAGAGCACGCACTGAGCCGCCTTTTTTTGCTGCACCTTCAAATACCGAAAAGCCGGAGTTTCGTGCAATGTCCGTTACATCAATAATTTGCATATCGAAGCGGAGATCGGGCTTATCGCTGCCGTATTGGTCCATTGCCTGCTGCCAAGTAAGGCGGAGAAAGGGTTTTTCTAAATCCATATCCATTACTGATTTCATGAGGCTTTTAAATAGCTTTTCGAGATGGACGAGTATGTCTTCCTGCGTTACGAAGGCAAGCTCCATATCAAGCTGCGTGAATTCCGGCTGTCGGTCTGCCCTTAAATCCTCATCACGGAAGCACCTTGCTACCTGGTAGTAGCGGTCAAGCCCGCCTACCATCAAGAGCTGCTTGAAAATCTGCGGGCTTTGCGGCAGAGCGTAAAATTCACCCGGGTGTACGCGGCTAGGTACGAGATAATCCCGCGCGCCTTCCGGCGTGCTCTTGGTGAGGATGGGCGTTTCCACATCCACAAACCCCTCCGCATCAAGGTAATCCCGCGCGGCTTTCACAATCTTGTGCCGAAAGCGCAGCGCATGCTGCATCTCGGCGCGCCTTAAATCTAAGAACCGGTACTCCATACGTAGATCCTCGCGTATGCGTGCGCCGTCCTCAAGCGAGAAGGGGAGGGGATCGGCCTCTGAAAGCACATCAAAAGCATCCGCCCTAAGCTCCACTGCGCCGGTCTTTAGCTTTTCATTGTAGGTCTCCTCATCGCGAAGCTGCAACAGGCCTTCTACACGTACAACCGATTCAAGCTTTACATTCTCCGCTGCTTTAAACGCATCTTCATTTAGATTTGTGCGGTTTAACACTACCTGCAGCACGCCTGTATGGTCACGTACATCCAAAAAGATGACGCCTCCCATATCGCGCTTATGGAAGACCCATCCGCTCACCATCATCCGTTCTCCGACGCGGTCTTTTGTTACTAGACCTCCATGCTCCGTCCGGTACATGCTCTTTCCCTCCCTGAAAAATGAATAAATAAAAACAGCCTTGGTCCCTCTATGGGACGCAAGGCTGTTGCCTTTCGCGGTGCCACCCAATGTAGCGTAATAACGCTCACTCATAGCGACGTGCGTTACTTAAAACGCAGATCACTTACGGCTGTAACGCGCCGTGCGCGTCCGAGCCTACCTGCCTTGAAAAACAAGGCTTTCGGTCGGATGGCTCCGAGCTGTTCTTCACCTGCGCCGCCGTACCGCGCTCTCACCTTGCCGCGGCTCTCTTGGACTTTGTACGCAGGCTACTCGTCTCATCATCGCCTGAATGAATATACAAAAATATATTATGCGTATTATATGCGCACCTATTCATTTTGTCAATGGCTTTTATTTTAGGACTTTATTTTAGCAATTGCTCCTGCAGAAAGAAATTGCTCCATGGGTCATCGCGCTGAAGCCTAATAAGCGCATCCGCCATGCGGATACCGTCAGGGGCAATTGTATTAAGTTCCTCCCAAGCGATGGGCATGGATACCGTTGCCCCGTTCCTTGCTCGAATGGAATAAGGGGCAATGCTCGTAGCACCTCTCCCGTTTCTGATATAGTCGATAAAAATCTTGTTTGTGCGCTTTGATTTTCTGCTGTTCGAGGTATAACGATCCGGCCATTTAAGCTCCATCACTTCGGCAACCCGCCTAGCAAAATCGTAAAACACATCCCACGAGGCGGCAGGCTTTAGAGGTACGACCACATGGTAACCTTTTCCGCCGCTGGTTTTAAGAAACGAGTTGAGCGAAAGTTCCGTAAGGATATTCCTGATATCTAAAACACCTTGGCGCACGGTATCTAAATCCATACCTTCATCGGGATCCAAATCAAAAACCATCATGTCAGGCTTCTCAAGCGCATCCGCTCGGCTGCCCCATGTGTGAAACTCAAGCGTACCCATCTGCGCCTCACCTACAAGTCCCGATGTATCCTCGACATAGAAGTAATCTTCCGTTTCACCCTCGCTGTTTACTATTGGGTAAATAACGATCCCGTGGCTGTCGGTACCCGGGTGCTTTTTGAAAAAGCAGCTGCTAGTTATACCCTTCGGGCAGCGAACTATGCTAAGTATCCTGCGACTCACATAGGGCAGCATGCGCTTACTCACACTTGCGTAATACATAGCCACATCCTTTTTTGTGACGATGGGATTATCAAAAAGCACTTTGTCCGGATGGGTAATACGTATGCCTTCTATTATGATGTTGTCGGTGTTTTTTTCCATTATCCTCTCCGATGTATCAGGGGCTCCACCCGGGATTGCCTCCGGTTCTTCCTCGCTTTCGCTTTCACGTTTCACATCCAGTGGATTCTTATCCGTTCTCAAACCCTTGAAGCTTGCCTGCCTTAGAAGATTATCTTCCGTCCATTCCGCAAACTTAACCTCTGCTACGAGCTTAGGTATTAACCACAGTATTTGCTCGTCCGATCGTGGCTTTGGCGCGTGTAAAAAATGGGATTGTGCGGTTTTCAAACTCTCAAACTTAGTTTCAAGTTCTTTTCTGTCATGATCGCTAAGCCCTGTACCTGCGCGTCCGGCATAGATGAATTGGTTTTCTTCGTAGATACCCAATAGAAGCGAGCTCACCCCGTCTGCCCTCTTATCGGAGCGTGTATAGCCTCCGATAACGAACTCTTGCCTAAAATCGCATTTAAGTTTAATCCAGTCCCCGTTTCTTGTACCGCTGTAGGGCGAATTGGCCTTTTTCCCAACAATACCTTCCATTTTGAGGTTGCAGGCTGCCGTAAAACTCTCCTTTCCGGCACCTCGGACATGCCGGCTGTAAAAAAGGTTCTTCGGTGCACCTTCCATTAAAGCTTCAAGTTTTTCTTTTCGGTCGATCAGCCGGTGTGCGCGAAGATCTTCACCATCAAGCGCCAAAAGATCAAACATAATATAGGTCAGGTTTTGTTTGCCGGGGTTTTTCAAATAGTTTTGTAAGGCCTGAAAATCCGTTTTTCCTAATGCATCGGTAACCGTCATCTCCCCGTCTAAAACCATGGATCTACCTGCGGCCATATCCGATAGGGAGTTGGCAATATCGAGGAATCGGCTTGTATAATCCTTTCCGTTTCTCGTAATAAGCTTTACATTACTGCCTTCTACATACGCAAGTATTCTATACCCGTCGTACTTGAGCTCATAAAGCCAATCATCTCCTTTGGGGATATCTTTCACCAGTTTGGCGAGCTGCACGTCGGTTTTATCAAAGGGGTTACTTAGGAAAGCATTATCCTTTCCTTCTTCAATTTGCGGCATGGTTCGCCCGGTTCGGATGCTTGTGGTATATTCGGAAATTCCATCGTTGGATTTAGCATAATCGTCTTTTTCTTTAAGCAGCAGCCAGTTGTTCTTGGTTTCGCGTTCTTTGGGTTTAAGTCGCACCAAAGCCCATTTCCCTTTGAGCCTTTTCCCGTGAAGAACAAACTTCAGCATGCCTTCTGACAGGCCGTTCTCTACGGATCCATTGGGTTCCCAATAGCCTTCATCCCATAGCATTACTATGCCGCCGCCATATTCCCCCTTGGGAATCGTCCCTTCAAAGTTTCTATACTCCAAGGGATGTTCCTCCACCTGCACAGCGAGCCTCTTATCGCGGGTATTGTAGGACGGGCCTTTGGGTATCGCCCAGCTTAAAAGCACACCCTCCCATTCCAGCCGAAAATCATAGTGAACCTTACTGGCGATGTGATGCTGCACAACAAATCGCAAACTCTGCTCGGGCTTTTCCTCTATACCTTCCGGCTCGGGGGTTCTTGTAAAATTCCTTTTCTGGTTGTATGTATGTAAGGTATCGGTCATGCCGTTTCTTTTTTGGCTTTTTCGATGCTGGCTTTAAGGGCTTCCATGAGGTCGATGACTTTGCCTTCACCCTCTGACTTCGCTGAAACAACTTCGCGGCCTGAAATTTTTGTGTCGATCAACGCACGCAGCTTCGACTGATATTCATCTTTATACATCTCGGGGTCAAAAGGCGTATCCATTGAATTGATAAGTACTTTTGCCATATTCATCTCCTGCTCGGAAACCTGCGGGCTGTTGTACGACTTTTGCAGCTCCTTAATTTCATCGGCATAGAACATTGTTGAAATAAGCATGCCGTCCTCGCGAGGGATAATCGCCATGAGCGTATCCTTTGTACCCAAAACGGTTTTGCCTATGGCAATTTTTTGCTCCTCCATAAGTGACGCGCGCAGCAATTCGAATGCCTTTTCGCCGCCAAGCTCAGGCACGGCCTGATACGTCTTTTCGTAATAGACGGGGGAAATCTGGTTGAGCTTTGCAAAATGCAGAATCTGAATGGATTTCTCTTTTTCGGTTTTGATTTTTTCGATTTCTTCGTCTGTTATAACAACATACTTTTCCTTATCATATTCGTAACCTTTTACGATGTCTTGCGC
>JAEWZS010000005.1 GCA_023458355.1 Bacillota bacterium | reverse complement strand
CGGCCCCCTATCCGGGCCTCCGGGGTGCGCCAAGGGCCGGATGGGGGGAAATCGGAATCCCCCCTGGCCCCTTGGCATACAACGTTTATGAGTCTGAAACACTCCGACGGGCATTATAATAAGCTATGAGGGAGCAGGTTTGGCATAATACTTAGCGTAGAGCATATGAAAGAATCGATATTCTCCTGACTTAATCAAGGTAAGTATGAGAAATGCGGTGGAATAATAGGCTCATCGAAGTAAACGATAGGCGTTAAGGGGCCAGGAGGGATTCCGATTTCCCTCCTTAGGCCCCTTAACAATCCCCTATCCTCCTTAAAACGGCCACTGCGTGGTGCTTTTGGAAAACGGGGGTGTTGTGTAGGGGCGGATTCCGATGGATGCAAACTGTGTGAAGTGGTAAGCTTAAATTGAACGCAGCTGGAGGTAGAAAAGAAACACTTCGATATGCTTTCATAAGAAGCATTTCCGGTGGACAGTACTACTATTTATGGAACGGGGGCATACCATGAAATACACAAAACAAGAAAGATTGCACATCGGTCAGCGTATCTATCCTAGCGATCTGAGCCGATCTGAAGCTTTGGAGGTTTGCTGTATATCATTCATGACTAAAATGCTCTGGAGTAATCATTACGTGAAACCCTTGATTTGTGCACTCCTTGTGGCAGCGACGCTTTTAGCCGGATGTCAAAAGAAGGAGCCACTACCGCAGCCTGAATTTCCTTTGTCGGAGGAGGCTCTTGCCGCAGCGCTTCAGGAAACCGGGCTGTCTTGGAGTATCGAACAGGCGGACGAGCGTACGGACGGAACGGATACAAGCATCGTTTATTCCTTACACCGACCTGAGAATAGAGTTGGTTACAATGGCGTTTTTATCACCAGCTACGATACGGAGGAGCTTGGCCGCGTACTAGATGTTGCTTTCCGCGAGCCACAGAATAAACAGTGGTGGCAGAACGAGAAAACCGCCTGTTGGGAGGACTGGCGAGAGACGCTTGTGTTGGTTGCACGGCTCTATGGAGGCTTTGAGGATGCGAAGGAGATTTATAGGGCCTGTTCTGGAACGGAGCTGCCACAGGATGAGAATATTCTGTGGCAAGGCACGCTCACAGGCGGGTATTTCATCATGGTTACAGAAAACCCGATGAAACCTAAGCGTCTGTCAATGGGGAATTGGGTGCATTTTAATGTTTATGAATCTGAGGATGCCTATCTTAGATTTCAGCAAATAGCTGAAAAGATCAGACAAGAATGGATGTGACAATAAGCGTTGTCTCATAAGGCACAGGCACTTGAATGTGGATTTTAGGTATAAAAAACCGCTCATCTTAGCTGCTATAGCAAAGATAAGCGGTTTTACACTTTATTGTCCGTTATGTCCGTTTTTCGTGACACGCCTCGCATTTAGGTCGATTTTTCGAACAAAGTTATTCCGTTATCCTTAACACGAAGTTCTTTTGCTTACTTTTCTTTTAAGAAAAGTAAGTTACAAGCCGAGCCGCTTTTTCATAGTCTTTTCCACGGCGTTTATGATGTTCTCATACCCCGTGCAGCGGCACAGATGCCCGGAGAGGAGCTTTCTTAGCTCATCGCGGGTGTATTCCTTGCCTGTTTCGAGTATCTCGACGGCTGTCATGATAAAGCCCGGTGTACAGAAGCCGCATTGCACGGCAGCTTCGTCCACGAAAGCCTGCTGTATGTCGCTCAAATTGCCTTCGCGATCGAGTAACCCTTCCACGGTGCGGATGTTTTTACCGTCCGCCCAAACCGCGAGGTAGATGCAGGAGTTAAATGCTTCTCCGTCGATGAGCACATTGCACGCGCCGCATTCGCCGACCTCACAGCCTTTCTTGACAGAGGTCATGCGGTAGTCGTTGCGAAGAAGGTCCGTCAGCGAAGCGCGGACGTCAATTACGGTTTCTACGGCTTTGCCGTTGAGTGTGAAACGGATGTGTTTTGTCTGCATCAGAGTGCACCTCCAGAAAGCAGGATCGATTCGCGCATGGCGCGCATAGTAAGCTCCTCTACGAGGTGTAGGCGGAATTCGCGGCTGGCGCGCCAGCTCGTACGCGGGTTTACGTCTTCGAGCGCGGTTTTACCGACTAAGGCAATGGTCTCCTCGTTCACAGGTTTACCTTTGCCTGCGGCTTCTGCGGACTGTGCGCGCATAGGCACGGGACCGGCTACGCCGTAGGCGACGCGGACGTCCTCGACGGTTTTTTTATCGGAAGAAAGTTTTACGTTCACCGAACAGCCAAGCGTGGCGATATCGAGCGCGTTGCGCATGGCGTACTTGATGTAGTGGCCCTTGTAGCCTTGGTAGCTTTCTTTTTTGATGAGGATTGCGGTCTGAAGCTCGGCGGGTTTTAAGGCAACCTTGCCGGCGCTTACGTAGAACTCGCGGATGGGGAGCTGCCGCACGCCATCGGGACCGGTCAACTCTATGATGGCATCATAGGCGATGAGGGTGGAACCGGAATCCGCGCTTGTCACACCGTTGCAGGTATTGCCTCCGATGGTGCCAATGTTGCGGATTTGGGGGCCGCCCACCTGATCTACTGCATCGCCGAGCACTTTGATATGTTCTTGTATTATGGGGCTTGCGGTAATGTGTGAAAAGCTTGTGAGCGGGAGTATGCGGATGGTACCGTCGGGGTCCATCGAAACGCCGCGAAGCTCGTCTAGGCCATAAATGCTCACAAGTTCAGCACCGGCGATGTGACCCTCACGCAATTTGATGAGGACGTCGCTTCCACCCGCGATGATTTTCGCCTCGGGGTGTGCCAATAAAAGCTCGATGGCGTTTTGTACGGAAGTTGCCTCGTACAAGGCCTTGATGTCGTACATATCTTTTCTCCCTTACCTTAAATGAGACCTTCTTCCCTAAACCGCGCAAACAGTATGTGCGGGTTGAGGGGGGCTTTATCTATGGCCACGCCGGTACAGTTGAGGACAGCGTTTCTTATGGCGGGGGCTGCCGATATGGCGGGCGGCTCGCCTAGTGCCTTGGTGCCATACGCGCTTGTGGGCTCGTAGTTTTCCACGAATTGCGCCTCAAGATGCGGGTGGTCGAGCGTGGTCAAAAGTTTATAGTCCAAAAGGTTATTGTTGAGCGGCTTGCCGGTCTTTTGATCGAACAAAAGCTGCTCGCTGAGTCCGTAGCCTAAGGACATGCTCATGCCGCCGTGTACCTGCGCCGCAGCGAGGGCGGGATTTATGAGCTGCCCGCAGTCATGCACGTTGACGGCATCAAGCACGGTGATTTTGCATAGCGGGATATCGACCTCGATTTCAACAAACGAGCAACCGAACGAATAGGCGTTTGATTTACATTGCGTAGTGCATTCGGCTGTTATGTGCTCGGAGCGGTGTATGCTGTAAAGCGCCTCGGTGGCGAGCTCGCCAAGCGTCATAAACACCTTGCCGTCGGGTTTATGGATGACGTTTCCGTCTATGATGTCGATGTCGTAAGAGCGCATACGGGTGAGGTGCTGCGCGTAGTCGAGAATGCGCTCCTTTAATTTAAGAGCGGTCTCTCGTACAGCCATGCCTCCGACATAGGTCTGGCGGGAGCCGTAAGCACCCGTGCCGAAGGGGGTAATATCGGTATCCTGTGCGGAGATAATATGTACGCTTTCAAGCGGTATGCCTAATGTTTCGGCAGTCATCTGCGAAAACACGGTGTCCGCACCTTGGCCGATTTCTGTTTCCGCCAGCTGTACCTGCACGGAGCCGTCCTGGTTTAAAACCATGCGGCAGGAGGAGGACTCAAGCGAGATGGGCCATACGGCGGTGTTGTACCAGAATATAGCCATACCGACTGCACGGCGGACAGGGCCGGTCTGGTTTTTATAGAGCTCCATCTTCTCGTCGTAACGGATGTATTCCTTGCCCTTGTCGATGCATTGGTTAAGCGAGTCAAACCAGTTCGTGTTTTTGGAGAAGGCGTCGTAGTAACCTACTTCCATCATGTTCTTGCGGCGTAGGTCGATGGATTTCATGCCCAATACTTTGGCGATATCTTCGATATGGCTTTCGAGCGCAAACGTTATCTGGGGTATGCCGTAGGCGCGCATGGCACCTGCCGAGGGGGTGTTTGTATAAACTGTGTAGGCCTGCGCCTTGCATGCCTTTTCGTATTTGTAGATTTGCTTGAATGCGGAAATTCCCTTTGCAGCAATGCCATGGCCGTGGGAGGCATATGCGCCTTGTTGGGAATAGGCATCGCATTTACGCGCTACGAAGGTGCCATCCGGACGCACATAGCTTACAAGATGGTAGCGGATGGCATGACGAACGCGGTTGCAGGTGAATGTCTCCTCGCGGGTCATGTCGAGCTTCACCAAGCGGCCGCCGACTTGTGTAGAGAGGTAAGCGCAAAGAGGCTCGTATAAAGCATCCTGCTTGTTGCCGAAACCGCCACCGATGTAGGGTTTTATGATGCGAACGCTGCCCCAAGGGCGGCCGAGCGCTTGACCTACCACGCGGCGCACGATGTGCGGTATCTGCGTAGAGGAAACCACCACAATCTTGCTCGCCTCCTCATAGGCGTAGCAGATATGGTTTTCGATGTGGCAATGCTGCACCATCGGAGTATCGTACCATTTATCGACGCAGATGAGGCCGGGCTCTTTGATGGCCTCCTCAAAATCGCCCTCATCATAGCCGGAGCTTGCGAGTATGTTGTTTTTAAATTCGTCGTGCAGCTGCGGTGCGCCGTCCTGCATGGCCTCGATTTGATCGAGAACGAAGGGGTATTCTTCGTATTCAACCTTGATGGCGCGTATGGCCTGCATGGCGGCCACTTCATTTTCGGCGATAACGGCTGCGACGTCGTCGCCATAATAGCGTACGTGCTTGTTTAAAAGCAAACGATCTGCCACGTCCTGATGGTGTGGATCTGTAGACCAAGGATGCCCCGCGGTCGGGAAGGGATCGTTGGGTACATCAAAGCAGGTGACGATTTTTACGACACCCTCTATTTTTTCCGCCTCGGATGTGTCAATGCTCTTTACCATGCCGTGCGCGATGGTTGAGCGAAACACCTTGGCGATCAGTGCGCTTTTATCGGCAAGATCGTCGGTATATTTCGCTCGGCCTGTTACCTTGTCAACCGCGTCTACGCGTTTGACGCTTTTTCCTACTGCGCCCATTTCGGCTACCTCCGGATAGAATGTTTGGTTGTATGGTAATTGGGACCCGTCTTCCCATAACGTAAATATCGGTTCACTCAACAAACTTCATGCATATTACATCGAAAAGCCCTTTATCGGTCAACCGCACCTCGGGTATTACGGGGAGTGCCAAGAACGAGAGTGCGATAAGCGGGTCGCTGCCTTTTTTTGCACCAAGGCTGTATGCCGCATCAAGAAGCGCGCGCTGGCGCTCGATTACGCCGTCAATGGGCGCATCGGTCATAAGGCCTGCTACGGGGAGCGGGAGCCTCGTTATAACAACGCCATGGCTTACAACGCAATATCCACCGCCGCAATCACGCAAGGAATCGGCGGCCATGAGCATATCTTGATCGTTATCGCCCGCTACAACGAGGTTGTGAGAGTCATGTGCGACGGTGGAGGCGATAGCACCACCGACGATGTTTAGGCCTTCAACGATACCAAGACCTATCCGGCCTGTAGCGTGATGGCGCTCAATAACGGCGAGCTTTGTATAGGTAGCGTCCGGCTTAAACACGCCTTTTTCAACCTGCACCTCGCGGTAGTTAAGCTTTGTTACAAGCTGCTCTTCTACCATGGTGATAACGGGCATCAGGCTCTTGTCGGTTTTTAAAACAAACGACTCGGTGCTAAGCGGGGCCATGCGAACGCTTCCGTACACCACTTCGGGGATGAGCGGTATGGGGTATTCCCTATCCTTATAGACCTCGCCACCCGTGAACACTTCTACAACCTCAAAATCCTTCAGGTCCTTTAGAAGTACCATGTCGGCACGGTAACCTACCGCCACAGCACCTGCACGCTTCAACCCATAGATGCGCGCTGCGTTGTAGGAGCCCATCTTGACGGCTTTAACGGGGTCTATACCGCAGGCGACCGCGAGACGCGCAATGTGGTTGATATGCCCCTCAGCACGGATGTTTTCTATATGTTTGTCGTCTGTGCAAAATGTCATGTTCTCGGTGGGAAGTTTATGTATGGCGATTTGTCTGAAGATTTCGTCCATGCCCTTTGCGGCGGAGCCTACGCGAAGCAAAATGCTCATGCCTGTGCGGAGCTTTTCCAATACCTCGTCGTAGTTGGAACATTCATGATCGGTCGATGGGCCGGCAATGCGGTAGGCATTAAGCGAGCGGCCCGAAACGAGAGGTGCATGCCCATCGATGGGGCGGCCTTCAAAAAGGCGTATCTTATCGAGCATATCCTTGTCGCCTGAGATGGTGCTCACATAGTCCATCACTTCGCCTAAGCCAATCATGCGGCTTTTCTTGGCAAGCGGCACCATGTCCTCCGCAAGGATTTCAGCACCCGAGGTCTCAAATTTGGTGCAGGGTACACAGGAGGGCATCATGAAATAAACGCGCAAGGGAAGCCCTTCGGAAAACTTATACATGGCACGTACGCCCGCAATGCCCGCAACGTTTGCGATCTCATGCGGGTCGGCGATGATGCCGGTGGTGCCATGCGGCATGATGACCCGCGCATAGGATGGGGGAATCACCATCGAAGACTCTATGTGAACATGCGAGTCGATGAAACCCGGGCAAAGGTAAGCACCATTTGCGTCGTATTCGTTTTCGGCGCTAAACTCACCCACACCTATGATGGTATCGCCGTACATGGCGACGTCAGATTTGAGGATTTCGTTGGTGAACACGTTCACGACACGCGCGTTTTTGATAACGAAGGTCGCGCGGCCATCGAGCGCTGCTTGGACAAGTTCGTGCTGCTTCAAACGTTTGTCCCCCTTATCCGAATAGGATTGAACCTCAAATATAGCAAAACAACATCACAAAAATTGTATGAGTCAAAATATCTTTTTGTTTTGAAATCAGTATAACATACTTTTATGGCCAAATAAATATGAAAATTGTGCATGGCAAGTGAAATTTCCGCGGTATCCGCTTGCAAATTCAAAACTTGGGTGGTAACATTACAATCGAAGGTAATATGAGGCAAAACCCTGTGTTTGACCTTTCTTACCTTAAGCAAGATTCTCATATAATTCCGCGAAATGGTGCGGAAGTTTCTACGGGCCGCCTTCGGCCCTGCTATGAGTGTCCGGCGCGGGTATCAATATGCCATGCGTACGGCGCTTTTTCTTTTATTTTATTATTAAAAAATGTGCAACTTACTAGAGGAAAGCGAGGTAACTATGCAAACGCTCCTTCTAAACGGAACCGTCGTCAACCACAACGGCATGTTCGAGGCGGATGTGCTCCTTGAAAACGACCGTATCATTAGCGTCAAAAAAGGCATTCTACCCGATAGCAATATGAAAACAGTCGATGCCAAAGGTATGTACGTATGCCCCGGCTTTATCGATACGCATACGCATTTTGATCTTGACACCGGTAGCGCCGTAACGGCGGATAATTTCGATACGGGCAGTAGGGCTGCCATTTTAGGCGGCACCACAACGATACTCGACTTTGCCACGCAGGAGAGAAACGGCAGCCTTAAAGAGGCGCTTGAAACCTGGCACAAAAAAGCTCAAGGAAGCTCCTGCAATTACGGCTTTCACATGGCCATCGCTCGCTGGGACGAGACGACCCTGTCGGAGATGGATCTTATGAGCGCCGAAGGTGTTACTTCTTATAAAATGTATATGGTCTACAACGGCCTTAAGGTGGATGACGGGCAGATTTATTCGGCACTCAAGGAAGCCAAAAAGAGAGGTGCGCTCATCGGTGTGCACTGCGAAAACTGGGAGATGCTTTTAAGGATGTGCGACGAGGTAAAAGCACGCGGTATTTTAGGCCCCGAAGGCCATCCGCTCTCCCGCCCCGCTGCCATCGAAGCTGAGGCGGTTGCCCGCTTTATGCGCATCGCCGAGCTTGCAGAATCGCCCGCATACGTGGTGCATCTTTCAACCGAGGAAGGTCTTCTCGAAGCTATGCGCGCAAGAGCGAGAGGACAGGAAGTCTACCTCGAGACCTGCCCGCAATACCTTCTTTTAACAGACGAGCGATACAAGGACATTGACGGTGCGAAATTTGTAATGAGCCCGCCTTTACGTAAGGACGCGGATTGTGAAGCACTTATAAATGGGCTTAAAAACGGCGATATCCAAACCATAGGCACCGACCATTGCTCCTTCACCATGGCGCAAAAGGCCATGGGTAAAGACGATTTCACGAAAATTCCAAACGGCGGCGCAGGTGTAGGTTACCGCCCGAGACTCATATATACCTACGGCGTACTCACTGGAAAAATCACAATGGAGCAGATGGTTGCATTTTTATCAAAAAATGCTGCGCTCCTATTTGGCATGGAGGACCGCGGGGAAATTAAAGTTGGTGCTGTGGCGGATGTCGTAATATGGGACCCGGACGCGACAGGGCGCATAACCGACGACGATCATGCACATCATTGTGATAACTCCCCGTATGCGGGCTTTGAGGTGAAGGGTAAAGCGAAGCATGTTTTCTTAAACGGTTTGCAGGTTGTTTCTGACGGTGTTTTAACAAAGAGCAACATGGGGAAATACATAGCGCGAGGCAGGTATCAAAAACCGCAATGAAGCTTGGCTGTATTTTGATGGCCGCCGGAAGCGGCAGCCGTTTCGGCGTTAACAAACTTGAGGCAATGTTTGAGGGGAAAACGCTTGCGGAGCATGCACTTGATGTAATCCCCAAGGAAGACTTTTTTGCGGTCGCTGTTGTTACACAGTATCCCCGATTGATAGAAAAGGCCAAAGCGCTCGGCTTTACCGCGATAGAAAACAACCGCCCTGAGGACGGTATAAGCCATACCATACGCCTGGGTATGGACGTAATGAAGGATGCGGATGCAATTATGTTTCTCGTGGCCGATCAGCCGCGGCTTCGCCGCCAAAGCATAAAGAACGAGATTGCATTTTTCTATGAGCATCCCGATCATCTCGTCGCCATGGGGCATGGGGAACGCCGAGGTAATCCCGCCATCTTCCCGAAAGCTTACTTTACAAAGCTCAGGGATCTTCAGAAGGATAGCGGAGGCAGCGAGGTTATAAGGCGGCACGAAGATGCGCTTTTGCTTTATCAGCTTAAAGACGGGCTTGAGCTTTTTGACGTCGACAGCATTGCCGAATTGAATCAACTAAAGTCGCTTGCATACGGCGAAGGTAATTGAAGATACTCGCATAAAATAGAACCCGTGGGGGAAGGGGGATTTTCATGAATACAAAAAAGGCGCTCAAAGGGAATGTGGTGTTCGCACCTACGCTCCATACGCTCACATGCGTCGAAAATGGATACATCGTTACGGAAAACGGCATAATTGAAGGCATTTACGAAAAATTGCCCGGGGAATATCGCCATATAGCAATCGAGGATTATGGCGATAATCTCATCATCCCGTCGTTTTGCGATATGCATTTACACGCACCGCAGTACCCCATGCTCGGCATGGGCATGGACTTGCAGCTATTAGAGTGGCTCAATAAATACACATTCAATACGGAAGCGCGTTTTTTGGATACGGAATACGCGAGGCGCGTGTATCGCAAGCTCGCTTTAGAGCTCATTAAAAAAGGCACTACGCGCGTAGTTATGTTTTCAAGCGTTCACCGCGAGGCCACGCATGTGCTCATGGAGGAACTTGAGCGTGCAGGCGTTACGGGTTATGTGGGCAAAGTGAACATGGACCGCAACTGTCCCGATAACATTCGCGAGACCACGGAAAAGTCGCTTATGGAGACGCGTCGTTTCATTGAAGAATGCGAAGGACGTTACAAGCATATAAAGCCCATACTAACGCCGCGCTTTACGCCTTCTTGCACAAACGAGCTCATGCAAGGACTTGGCGAGCTTAAAAAAGAATATGGTCTTCGCGTGCAATCCCACTTAAGCGAAAACCGCGATGAGATAGATTGGGTCAAAGAGCTGCATCCTGACTGCGAACTCTACTACCAAACCTACGAGAAATACGGATTGTGGAGCGAAAATACAGTTATGGCGCATTGCGTTTACTCCTGCGAGAAGGAGCGCGCCGCCATGAAAGAAAGCGGCGTGGTTGCTGCGCATTGCTCCGATTCCAATATGAACATCGCCTCAGGCATTGCTCCTGTTCGGCAAATGCTTGAGGAGGGAGTACATGTGGTTCTCGGTTCGGATATTGCCGGAGGCGCGCTTTTATCCATGCGCGATGCGGCCACCTCCGCGGTGCGTGCCTCCAAAATGCACTGGTTAAGCTGCGGAAAGAAGCAGGACCTCCTGACCGTAACGGAAGCGTTCTATCTTATAACCTCTGCGGGGCAACGCTATTTTGATGCAGGCCCGGGCTTTAAAAAGGGAGATGCGCTCCATGCACTCGTGCTCGATGACAGCCGTTTGCCCGAAACCCGCCCCCTAACGCTTTCGGAGCGATTGGAGCGGCTTATGTATGCTTCAAGCGACGATACGATCGTTGCCAGATACAGCGAAGGTATCCTATGCGAGACCCTATGCAATCAGCAGCCCTGTGCGGGCGGCAATGTTAAGTTTTTGGAGCGGTTGTAAGGCTGAAGTGATTTAAACCTTTGCTTTTACTTTGTATGTGTTCAGCTGTTTTTTATGGCTCCATGCGGGAGTAACATATTCATCGAAACTTAAACGATAAGCGTTAAGGGGCCAGGGGGGATTCCGATTTCCCCCCTTAGGCCCCTTAACAATCCCATATCCCCCTTAAAACGGCCACTGCGTGGTGCTTGAGGCAACGCTCAATTGCATGTCCAATTCCAACATATCATAAATGTGTTTAATTATATGGGATGTGTGTTAGAATTGTATTCCGTAGAACAAAGGCGGGATGATTTTCATCCCGCCCTCTTGCGTTATAAGTATAGAAACTTATTGATAATCGAGATAGTCGCCGCGCTTGTAGTCGTAAATAGCGCCGTTGGCGTATTTATCGATGTGTTCAAGCGCCTTGCCGGTTCCGATGGCTACGCAAGAGATGGGATCCTCGGCGATGTAGCAGGGAACTTTGGTTTGGTCTGCGATGAACTTATCGATGCCGTAGAGCAGCGCGCCGCCGCCTGTGAGGCAGATGCCGCTTTCGGTAATATCGCTCGCGAGCTCGGGCGGGGTGCGTTCAAACATGGTGCGCACGCTTTCAAGGATGGCCTGCAGCGGCTCCTCGAGTGCGTCAATCATTTCGTTGGAACCGACCACGATGGCCTGCGGGAGGCCTGATATGAGGTTTCTGCCGCGTACGTCGATAAAAACTTGCTCCTTGCGCGGGTAGGCGGAACCGATGCGTATCTTCATTTCCTCCGCGGTGCGCTCGCCGATTAACAAATTATGCTTTTTTCGCATATAGCGCACGATGGAATCGTCGAACCTATCGCCCGCAACTTTTAAGGAGCTGGACAAAACGGCATTACTCAAAGAAAGGATGGCGATATCCGTGGTGCCGCCGCCGATATCCACAATCATGCTGCCGCGCGGCTGGCTTATATCAATACCTGCGCCGATTGCGGCTGCAAGGGGTTCTTCGATGAGATAGGTATGGCGTGCACCGGCTTCCTCGGTGGCATCGATGACGGAGCGCTTTTCCACCTCTGTAACACCTGAGGGAACGCATACCACAACGCGGGGCTTAAAGAACACATGCGAGCCGACCACTTTCTTTAAAAAGTGGCGGAGCAGGCGTTCGGTTACGTCGTAATTCGAAATAACGCCGTCACGTAAAGGGCGCATCGCAACGATGCTGCCAGGGGTACGCCCGAGCATTTTGCGCGCTTCCTCGCCGATGGCGAGAATGCGGCCGGTCACCTTTTCAATGGCGACCACAGAAGGCTCACGCAATACGATGCCTTTTCCTTTAACATAAACAAGCACGCTTGCGGTGCCAAGATCAATACCGACGTCGTTGAACTCAAAAAGACCCATAGTGTTATCCCTTCGTAAACATACCGGTGTACAGCTTGGTTTTTCGGTATGAACATGATGCATAGAAAACAAACAGAAATACGTGAAGCTACACACGCTGAACTATTTTAACATTTTATCATAATGCGGGCAAGTGCGCGCGTCGAAATATTGAACATTTTATAAAATGAAGTCAACGACTGGCGCACGCACTTGAGAATGTAGGTAAATTAAGCTATAATGCACTCTAAGAGAATACGGGCACAAAAGAAAGGGGGGTGGTTACGACGCTGAAAAAATGCCTTCTCGTTTTTATGGCTGTAATGACCGTGGTTTTTGCCGCGTGTTCAGGCGCACCGGCCGTGGAGATAGGCGTGCAGCCGTCTACTACGCAAACCCCCGTTTTACCGTTGCCTACGCCTTCTGTAACGCCGGAGCCTATCATCACGACAGAGCCCTTTCCGGGTGATAACCTCAATGCAAGTCCTGCGGAAACAGATGATGGCTATTCCCTCGAGGAGCTCAACGGTGTTGCCAAACCGGAGGATAATCTGCCCATTCTCGATTCCTATAAGGAAGCAAAGGCGATTAATTCCGATGTCATCGGCTGGATTACCATCGATGGTACGGTCATTGACTATCCGGTGGTGCGCGGTACGGATAATGAATATTACCTTAGACACAACGTGGAGAAGGAAAAGAGCCGTTTCGGATCCATTTTCATGGATTTTCGCAATGCCGAGAACTACCAGCAGCGGCATATCATCATCTACGGTCATAACATGAAAAATGGCACCATGTTCCACGACCTTATGAACTTTAAACAAAAGGACTTCTTCGATGCGAACCGCACCGTGAAGCTCTATTGGGACGGTGTGGAAACGGAATGGCAGATTTACCTTGCTTACATCGTCATGCCCAATACCATTTACCACATCCATGTGCGGTTTGCGGATAATAAGGAGTTTGCGGATATCATGAACCAAACCATTGAGTATGCAAAAACCGTTAAGCCCGTGAACTACGATTCTTCGGTTACCATAAAACCCACCGACCAGGTGCTCACACTTTCCACCTGCACCTACGAGTATGATGGTTCGTACTTTGCGGTAATGGCGAAACGGGTAAAATAAAAAGATACTTCAACACAAAGCCCGCGGCGAATACCGCGGGCTTTGTGCACCGTCAAGAAAATCAAAGACTACTCCTTTTTGGGGCATATCTCCTCAAAGGCCGCAACGCTGAACATTGTTTTACTAAGCTCGCGCAAAATGATGCTCAAGCAAAGAAACTCCTCCCTTGAAAGGGTGGTGTAGAAATAATTGGTTAAAAATGCTACAAAAGCGTTTATCTCACAGGGATCCAAAACAATCACCCAAAGCATTATATGCGGCGAAATCGAAAAACGCGGAAAATTTAAAATTCTAAAAAAGTCGTCATTTTTTTCGTTGTCGGTGCGTCATACATCAAAAGGGAGGCGATATTCACAAAATGAAAAAAAGGCAAACGAACTGTCCGTTACCATATCCTACGGTCTTACGCAGTCGATGCGATTATTAGAACAGCCAAATACGCTGGAAAAGCTGATTGTGCTTAAGAAAGCAAAGCAGCAGGGTATAAAGACGAATATACTTTATGCACCTGTCTTTGAGTGGGATTTCGTATACGGGCATATCAGCACAAACGATTGGTGTGACACGATCCTAATCGATTTGCCGACAACCCCGCGGGAGGATGTCGACTGGGCTGAGTTTGGTCACAAGTGTGAGTACCTTTGTAAAAAATACGGGCGCAGCTACAAGATTAGTCACGCACTGCGTGATAGGATGGCGTAATATACGCTCAATACCGCATGACTTGAAAGTCTAGTATTGCCTTTTTGCCATAAATGTCCGATATTTATCGTATCGACGTAGATGTCGGGGGGCTTATGCAAGAA
>JAEWZS010000004.1 GCA_023458355.1 Bacillota bacterium | reverse complement strand
AAAAAGAGTATGTAGGTATTTTTCCACATACTCCATTTCCCTTGTAAACCTCGATTGGGTTTTGCATACAACAATTTGGAACTTTCTTAATTCCGCATCCGCAAGCAGGTTGTTAAACTCCGGCCTGTTGCGGTCGGCACCTGTATAGTCGTCATCGCTGTAGATTTTATAAAGCTCCCAACCCTGCTGCAAAATAAACTGCACCAGCATGGTTTTTTGGTTTTGGATGCTTTCGCTGTCGGCGGACGGATCGCGTTTATCCCTGTCCTCATCAGACAGTCGGCAGTAAACAGCGGCCTTCATATTGCTCCCCCAATGAAATCATGAATTCAGATTGGCGAGAATATTTGTCGCCAGACAAGGAAAAAAGCGCAGGTATACCGGAACGTATTCCGAGCATTTTTGACACAGATTGGCGGCAAATAGACCGCCAAGATGTTTCAGGATTTTGTTGGGGTAGCAATTAAATTACTTTACTTTAGAGGATCGGTTAGCGTTTTTCTTACTCTTTTCGGAAAGGTTAATAATTTCAATCCACCGCTTCGTCAGCAAAGCCCGGGACGGCTTATCCGCACCGGACTTAAATTTGCTTGTACAAACGACTACGCTGCGATTTGCCATTCATAAAAACCTCCTATTGAGATAAAACATACTATGAGGCAGCGCTTGTACGGTATTAGGGGAAATCCGCAAAACATAAAAAACCGCCGCAGTGCATTACGACGGTTAGAGTTTTAGAAGGGTGTATGAGTTCTTTAGCTTATGCTCCGTACATTTGCTTTACCGCGTTACGAATTTCCTGATAGCTTGTGCAGCGGCAGATGTTGGATTGCAGCCATTCTTCAATGATGTATTCTTCGGGCATGGTAGGGTACTGCATCTTAAGCGCATGTATGACCATTAAAAAACCGGATGTACAATAGCCGCATTGAAAAGCATCTTGCTCCACAAAAGCGTTTTGAATAGGTGTTATACCACCCAAACCCTCGACTGTCATAATGGGGTGTCCTTCCGCTTCTACTGCGAGAACCAGGCAGGATTTAACGGGTAAATCGTCCATCACAACGGTGCAGGCACCGCAATCGCCGTTTTTACATCCGGGCTTAGCACCCGTAAGAGCGAGCTGTTCTCGAAGCACATCGAGCAATAGGTCTCCGGGACGCACTGCAATTTCATGAAGCTCTCCGTTTACGGTAAGCTTAACAACCGTCTTTCCCTCATACCTGACCATTTGTAAACTCCTCCATAAGGGACTCCAGCATATTTTTTAAAACAAATATACGGTATGCACCGGAGCCTTTGATATCACAAAGAACAGGCTCAGGCAGAAGCTTTACGGCTTGCTCTGCACGCTCGCTGAAAGTCAAGGTACGATTGTTTAGTACCGCTTCCATGGGGATGCTTCTAAAAGGATTAAAACAAACACCTGAGAAAGCAACCCTCAAAGCATTGTTGACGATTATAGCTGCCATGCTTACAAGAGGATAATCTATCTTCTCGTTGGTTGTCCTTTTTACATGGAAGTGCTGTAATTGTAAAGCCCATTTCGGAACATGCAGTTGGACAACCAACTCTTCCGATTTAAGCTTCATACGACCCGCAAAAACACTTTGAAAAGGTACCTTCTTTTTTCCAACGTTTCCGTATAGCGTAATCATGGCATCGGATAGAAGCATCGGAAGGCTCGTCTCGCGATAATGAATGGTTCCGCACAAATTACCGCCTAGTGTTATCCTGCACTGGTTGGTGTGGTCGGCAATTCTTCCGGATGTTAAGGCAAGAAGCGGATACAGCTTTGATTCTTTAATTTGGTGCAGCGTACAGGCTGCACCGATATTCAAGTTTTCGTCATCCTCGTTTATCGGCATGCAGTCAGGAATTGCTTTTATATCTATAACCGCACCGGGCATAATACTTCCGGATCTCGACATGGTTATAATTTCGCTGCCGCCTGCGTAATAGACGGGGTTTTTCCCGCTGTTTTGCAGCTCCATAAATGCTTCATATGCATCTTTTAGCGTATCAGGACGGCAATATAGAAAGTCACAAGGTATCATTTTTCAATTCCTTAGCGGTTTTCCAAATCTGTTCCGGCGTAAGCGGTAAGTGAGAGAGTTCAATATTAAAAGCCGAGGACAATGCATTTCCCAATGCTGCGGGAATGCCGATAATGCCATGCTCGGAATAGCTTCTGACACCGTAAGGCGAATCGGATTCCGGTGTTTCTACAAAATCCACGCGATACTCCGGCTCCTGGCCTATATGCATAAGCTTATAAGAGCGCAAATTCGGCAGTAGTGGCGTGCCTTGCTCCGTGTAGGAACATGCTTCCCTGCTTGCTAAGCTTATCCCCATGGACATACCGCCTATAACCATAGCGCGCATGAGTTTCGGATTTATGGCTTTTCCGATATCTATAACGGTCGAGGCTGAAAGAATACGGTAGGAATACGTTGTAAGATCGGCTTCTATCTCTACCGCTTGCGCACCAAGCGTCCATGAAGGCCCGGTTCTGCCACGGCCGGTTTTAGGATCGAGCATGGTTAAGCCTTTGAGCATAAATCCGCCCCGGCCTAAGGCCGGCTCGCCGATCGATTCACCGGTTTTTGATTTGTAACCCTGCACAATATCCTTAAAGGCTACGAAATGCTCCGGATTTTTCTTAGAAAATACGCGACCGTATGCAACTTCAATTTCGTCCTTGCTGCATTGAAATGCCTCTGCACCGTTTGTGCGAAGCTGAGAAATAATATCATCAGCTGCCCGCATGACCGCGTGGCCTGCCATATATCCTGTAAGGCTTGCGACGGTTTTCCAGTGCTCGGGAGCCGTGCGGGTATCTACGGGCAAAACCACATGAACCTGCTGTGGGTCGATTTTCAGCTTTTCTGCCAAAAGGATTGCCAGGTTGGTTTGCCCGCCTGAACCCATTTCCACAACACCTGTGTTAAGATTCACGCTCCCGTCCGCATTGAAGGTTATAAGCGCACCGGAAACGGCATCGGTAGGGGGATTTTCCGTTTTCCAAAAGCAGGCAACGCCCTTTGCACGTACGGTGCTCTTCTTAATAAAAATCGGCTTCCCGCCATCCCAACTGCAAAGCGGCTTTAATTTATTTAGGCATTCGGTTAAATTCCCGATTAAGTCAGGTGTGCAAACGACCTGGGTCGGTGTTAAGTTCCCCGGTTGAATGGCGTTTTTAATTCGAAGCTCCAAAGGGTCAATTCCGCATTTTTTAGCGAGCATATCCATTATGCGCTCGATGCAAAACGTATAGGACTCATGCGCAAAACTTCGAAAAGAGGTAGTAAAAGTATGATTTGTATAAACACATAAAGCGTCACAGCTTAGGTTTCCAACATGATAGGGCCCGGTACAATCCACCGCAATGGCCTTTGCCATATTGGGCGAAATGTCGGTGTACGCGCCACAGTCGAGTCTAAACGTCATCTTCGCAGCTTTAAGAAATCCGTTTTTGTCGGCACCGAGTTTTATATCTGCCTCCAAACCGATGCGGCAGGGGGCAGATGCCATATCCTGCTCACGAGGGATGGTTAAACGTACCGCTTTTCCACCTACGCTTCTTGATGCCAAGAAAGCCAAAATCTCAAGAAATACAGGCGCTTTTCCGCCGAAAGCACCGCCCACAAAGGGCACTTTTACCTGTATTTGCCCTGCGGGGATCAGGTACGCTTCCGAAATCTGTCTTATTACTGAATAAGGCGCTTGTGAGGATGTGGTAATGGTTACTTTTCCATCGGAAGCTATTTCTGCGCGAGCAGTGCGCACCTCCATGGCAAGGTGGTCGGAGGGCGGCAGGGAAAATGAATGCTCGACAATCACCTCGCACGTTGAGAAGGCTAAATCAACATCTCCCTTGCGTATTTTATAGCGGCTCGCTATATTAGTCCCGGCCTCCGGATAGATGTGGGGCATTACTTTCTTATAACCGTTGGTCTTATTATGAACTAAACAGGCATTTTCTTGTAGAGCTTGCGATGGTGTAAGTACTGTAGGCAGGGGAGCATATTCTACTTCAATAAGCCGAACTGCCTTTTCTGCAGTCGGCTCATCAAGGGCGACAACGATAGCGACGGGTTCTCCCGCATATCGTACAACATCTCTTGCGAGTGCAGGCCTATCCTCAGTAAGCGGGCCAAACAATTCCCTACAGTCTTTTCCTGTAATAACGGATTGAACCCCTCTTGTAGCAAGGGCTTTTGCTGTATCGAGATGAAGTATCTTTCCATGGGCACAGGTGCTCGTTAAAAGCCGCGCACTAAGTACACCGACTATCGGCAAATCATCGGTATATTCGGCTTTTCCTGTTACCTTGTCCCGCGCTTCCTTACGCTCGATGCTTTTTCCGATTGCAAAATCTATCTATGTTCACACCTTTCGTTAAAGCTGTATTGCTAGGTTTTGCCAACCGGGCGATTATTATGCCGCCGCGCAGCACATTCTAGGATTGAGCTTACGTGCCAAAAACACATCGGTATAAACTGAAAAAGGAGATATACAATGAATCCGTTTGAGCAAAATCCGGTGGAAATTAAGGATACAATCATGGACTGGGCAACCATGTATCCCACACCATATAACAAGTTGACAGTGGACCCTTATACTAAAGTGCGTATTATACTTATGAACGGCATTGAAGTGGAAGCGGCTTTGTTTAAGCATCAGTTTCACCGCAACTGCCAAAATAACGACTTGAGACGTGAACTTGCGCTGTCTCGCCGCATTGAACAGCAGCAGCAAAAGCATATTAACTGGCTAAAACCCCTTGATGAGACAGCTCTTGAAACCACCATAGGGTACGAGCATGTTGCCGTTGACCTGACTGCGTGGCTTGCGCAAAATGAGCCGAACGCCTATGTAAAACAGGCGCTCAACTTTGCTCTTTTGGAGGATTTTGACCACCTTTACCGTTACTCGAATTTACTGGATTTGGATGCCCAAATACCTGCGCAGCAGCTTGTTAAAAGCTATGTGGATATAACACCGGGCCGCCCGACGATTGCGGAGCACCGTTTCCCGTATGATTCAGTTAAAACACCGGTTGACTTTAAGACAGCCGATATCCGAACAAAGCTTAATACGCTTATCATTACCGCGGGTGAGCAGCAGACCATGAACTTTTATATGAACATCGGCAATACCTATTACAACGACCTCGGGCGTAAGTTGTATATGGAAATAGCCATGATAGAGGAGCAGCATGTATCCCATTACGGTTCACTGCTCGACCCTAACTGCACCTGGCTTGAGAATTTGCTGCTTCATGAGTATACGGAGTGTTATCTTTACTATTCCTTTTACCAGGACGAAGTGGATGCGAATGTAAAATCGGTTTGGGAATTACACTTGCAGCAGGAAATTTCGCATCTGCATAAGGCCGCGGCGCTTCTCAAGCAATATGAGAATAAGGATTGGCAGCAAGTTATACCGGGAGGAGCATTCCCGAAGCTTCTTCAGTTCCACGATACAAGGGACTATGTAAGGCAAATCCTCGGACAGCAGATACTTTTGACCGCAAACCGGGAGCAGTATGCCGAGGTAGCTCAACTGCCGCAAAACCACGAGTTTTTCTTTTACCAGGGTAAAGTCAACCACGATGTAAATGTGGTAGCAAGCCATGCGGTTGTTGCACAGCACCAGCAAAAGCACAATGTGGATTATCGCGCGGAAGCACAGCCAAACCCCGTGCAGGAACTTACGAACCGTACAACGGATAATACGGCTATTGCTAGATAAGCTTACATTCAACAAAGTGTCCTTAGTCGTTACATTAAAAGCGCTGTCAAAGACTGACAGCGCTTTTCTATGTGACTCCATTCAAAGCTTGTGCATACTTGATTAGGCAAAAATCAAATCGTATGCATAACCGAGTAGAATCGCACCGAAGAGCAGATAGCCAACATAGAGGGCAATGGCTTTCTTCTTCAAAAATGTTGCAACGCCGGCGATAACGCCCGCACTGGTGCCGGGACCGGTGATGAGGAATGCAAGCATTGCCCCGCCGCTGACGCCGCTTTTCATCAATGACTGAATCAGCGGGATTGAGGAGTCACCGTTTACATAAAGAGGCAGTCCGATAACCGCAGCCAAAGGCACAGCGAAGATGTTTTCCGCACCGAAAATTGCCGTAATCCACGTCGAAGGGATGAACCTATTGATCAAAAAACCTATGCCTGCAAACAGCGCAAAAAGAGGGAGTATCTTAACAACACCGAGCTCGAATACATTTCTGAAAAGCCGGTCAATCTTGTATTTCTTTAAGAAATCTCCGCGTGGCCTGGCTTTAGCTGCCTGATCCATCATGAGACTTCCGCTGCCGCAGCATGCGACCGAAGCTAACATACTTCCATCGTAGTCGCAGACACACGCGCTTTCTTTTAGATTGCGGCGGGCAGCCGATACCGCTATAAACCTTGACGTAGCGGGCAATCTATACAGCTTCTTGGTTTTGCCTACACAGCAAGTATCTGCTGCCGGTTGCCTTTTTTCCTTACATCCGCATCCGCTGCTTGCAGGAGTTGTACGATTCGTGAAGCGAAGCTGATCATGTAAGAAGTTCGTCTTTTTCTCGATCAAATGGGTGATGTAGCCGGATCCGAGACCGATGACGACCGATGCAACCGCTAGCGCGATGGCGAACATTGGGCCGACAACACCTGCGATAAAAACGAATCCTTCGGGGCTCATTAACGGGGAGGAGGTGAGGAAGGCCATGATGGGACCCCAAGGTAGTGCGGTCGCCATCATAGACAAGACAATAGCCATCGTCCCACAGGCACAAAACGGCGTGAACGCGCCAAACGCAACCGTCGCAGGAATAGATACCGACGAGCGGCGAATTAACCAGCCTTTCATTTTATGAGGATCCAAGTATACCGCGAGCGCCGCAGCGATGAATACGCCTATGAAAAGCGCCGGTAGATTGTGTACCAGAGTTCCCAAGACATAAAGAACAGTATCCTTGAGGAGATTCCAAACAAATGACATGAGATATAACCCCCTTCTACATATCGTATTTATACGATACAAATGCTTAAAAAAATTTAGTCTACGAGTTCCGTTTGAAACGCGCGGGCAAACTCTTCTAACAGAGTTTTGTTGAGGAAGAAACAAGTCCAGGGGCTGCGTTTTTCACGTATGATGAGCCCGGCTTGCTCAAGTACCGATAGATGCTGTGAAACGGTGGACTGCGCCAAACGAGTGGTAGCGACCACGTCTGCCACACTGACGGCACCTTCAAAGTACTGGATTTTGCCGCAGCATGTACCGATTGAGCGGTTCTTAAGCGCTTTGACGATCTGATAGCGGGTTTCGTTGCCAAGCGCGTTGCAAATCTTCGAGATGTCCATTCGGTTTACCTCACATCGTAATTATACGATGTGATTATATCGCTTTATTACGATGAGGTCAATAGCATTTTTGGAAATTTCTGTCAGAGAGTATCGTGACACTGACACGCAAAATCATATTGACGATTTTCGATATGAAGAATATACTGGTCATATCGAAGTTGTTAGATTTGAGGTACGGAAATGGACTATTACATTGAGAACACGAAAGTGTTTAAAGCGCTGGGTGATCCTAAGAGGGCGATGATTGTGGATATGCTTTCTTGTGGGGAGCTTTGTGCCTGCAATATTTTGGAGAAATTCGATATGTCTCAATCCACGCTGTCCCACCATATGAAGATTTTATGCGCATGTGGGCTTGTTAAAGGCAGGCAGGAAGGTAAATGGACGTATTATTCGTTGGTAGAGGATACCATTCAAAAAGCAAGAGCTTTTTTTGACCACATCACATCCGACAAAGAAAATTGCATATGTAAAGAAATCTGCTGCAAGGGATGTAATGAAAATGAATGAGACAAACCCCTGCTGCTGTTCGGACGGCGGCTGCTGTACAACGGACCTTATAACGCCATATAGTAAAAAGGATAGATGGGTAGTTGGCGAGGTTCGCACCTTGCAAGGAACCGTACCTGCAGTTTCCACGGAGCTTCGTTTAAAGGATACGCTCGGAGCATTAAAAGTACGCCTGGGGTTTGGGCGTTCAAATTATAAAATCAACCCGGGGTTATATGCTGTCGGTACCCCCGACCATGCATCGCCCGTGCTTGTCGGCGCGAATTACAAACTCACGTTTGATACATTAAGAAAAGAGCTTTCTAACTTACATTGCTGGATACTGATACTCGATACCAAAGGCATAAACGTATGGTGTGCGGCGGGGAAGGGCACTTTCGGAACAAGTGAGTTGATACGCCGCATATTGAAAATAAAACTAAGCGGAATCGTTTCGCATAGAACTTTGATTTTGCCGCAGTTAGGCGCATCCGGCGTGAGTGCACATGCTGTTACGAAACGAACCGGATTTACCGTAGTTTACGGACCTATACGGGCAAAAGATATAAAAGCATTCCTAAACTCCGGCTTTCAGGCGACGGAAGAAATGCGTACCGTGCGCTTTACTATGCTCGATAGGCTTAAACTAACGCCTGTGGAGCTTATGGCATCAGCGAAGACCTCGCTCATCGTTTTAGGTGTGCTGTTTTTAATTAACCTGTTCGCGGTAAGACCATTCGGACTTTCGGACTTGATTGCATATGCGGGTGCTGTCCTGACGGGAGCCGTCATAACCCCTGCGTTCCTTCCCTATATTCCCGGCAGGGCGTTTGCATGGAAGGGCTATTTGATGGGACTTATTTGGACGGTCGGGTTTGTTTTGCTAAAAGGGTGGTTATCGGCTGACTCTTTACTTCTTGCCATAGGTTATTTGTTGGTACTGCCGTCATTATCGGCATTTTTGGCGATGAATTTCACAGGCTCGTCAACCTATACTTCCTTTTCCGGTGTAATTAAGGAAATGAAAGTAGCTGTACCTCTTGTTTTGCTTTCGTCCGCAGCAGGTATCGTACTGCTGCTCATCAAGAGCTTGTTGGGTTAATCGGGAGGCATTATGAAACACAAATACTTAAAGAATGTTGCTACGCTTCAATTAGAGAGCGAAAAATGCATCGGCTGCGGAAAATGCGTGGAGGTTTGCCCGCACAGGGTGCTCAAAATGGTTGATAGAAAAGCGAGCATATTTGAGAAAGATCTCTGCATGGAGTGCGGTGCATGCGCGAAAAATTGCCCCGCCAATGCAATTAAAGTTGACGCCGGTGTTGGATGCGCATACGCAGTGATTGTTGGGTGGCTAAGAGGGAGCGAACCGAGCTGCGATTGTTCGGATAGCGGAAGCTGTTGCTGAAATATAAGGAGTGAAGAAGATGAGCGAGAAAAAAACGCAAGGTATCGGTTTTTTTGAAAAGTACCTGAGCATTTGGGTGCTTCTGTGCATGGCGGCGGGTATCTTAATCGGCAAGTTTCTGCCCGGCATCCCGGCGTTTTTGGAAAAGCTCCAATATGCAGGCCAAAACCTACCGATTGCTGTCCTCATTTGGGTTATGATTTATCCCATGATGATGAAGATAGATTTTCAATCCATTAAGAACGTGGGGAAGCATTCTTCGGGTATACTCATCTCGAGCGGCAGCAGTTGGCTGATTAAACCTTTTTTAATGTTCGCTCTCGCGACTCTGTTTTTTAAGGTCATTTTCCAATCCTTCATCCCGGTGGATTTGGCGCAGGATTTCGTTACGGGTGCCGTATTGCTGGGCGTAGCGCCATGTACAGCGATGGTGTTCGTATGGAGCCATTTAACAAAGGGTGACCCTGCACATACGCTCGTTCAGGTTGCGGTCAACGACTTGTTAATTCTCGTTCTGTTTGTGCCGCTTGTGCAGTTATTGTTGGGGGTTAACGGTGTATCGATCCCTTGGGATACGCTCGTTTTTTCCATCATCCTGTTTGTCGTTGTACCGTTGGCGGGCGGTGCGCTCACGCGTTACCTAATGATTAAGAGTAAGGGAGAGACGTATTTCAGCGAAAAGTTTGTCCCTAAGTTTAACGGTATCACGACCTTGGGGCTGCTTCTTACCTTGGTCATCATCTTCTCCTTCCAAGGGGACATTATCTTGGAACAGCCGTTCTATGTTTTGCTGATCGCGGTACCGCTGATCCTGCAAAATGTAATCTCCGCCAATTTCACCTATCTTTTATGCAAATGGACGAAGCAGCCGCACAACATAGCTGCTCCGGCCTCCTTAATTGCAGCATCGGACTTTTTTGAGTTGGCAGTGGCGGTGGCTATAGCACTATTCGGCCCTGATTCTCCTGTGGTACTTGCCTGTACTGTGGGTGTTTTGACTGAGGTTCCCGTCATGCTTTTGTTGGTGAGATTTATAAACAGGACAAGAAAGTGGTTTGATAAAAATGGCGTATCAAATTAGAGCAATGCATAAAGACGATTGGGAGCAAGTCGGCAAAATCTATCAACAGGGAATGGATACAAACCTGGCAACCTTTGAAACGCAGTGTCCTACTTATGATGAGTTTGACCGGTCGCATAGGAAGGAATGCCGTTTTGTGATAACCGATGGCAATGCCATAGCGGGATGGGCGGCCTTAGCACCTGTATCAAGCCGCAGTGTATATCGTGGTGTAGCGGAAGTCAGCATCTATATTCATGATTTCTACAAAGGCAAGAAGGCAGGAACGCAGTTATTAAACTATCTGTCGGAGCAGTCTGAAAAGGACGGCATTTGGACACTGCAGTCAGGAATTATGGATGACAACACCGCTAGTATTCATCTACATGAAAAATGCGGGTTCCGCCTTGTAGGATTTCGTGAACGCATTGGAAAAGACCGCTTTGGACTGTGGCGTAATACTGTCCTCATGGAACGAAGGAACAATTTAATTTAGTAAAAAGGAGTAATCTATTATGAAGAAAATGAAGATATTTGAACCTGCCATGTGCTGTCCTACCGGTCTCTGCGGCGTAGGTGTAGACCCGGAGCTTATTCGTATGTCCGCGGCACTTGATACATTGAAAAAGCATGGTATTACGGTTGATCGCTTCAACCTCAACAGTGCACCGATGGAGTTCATCACCGACCAAACCATCAATGCCTATATCAACGAAAAAGGACCGGAAGGCCTGCCGGCGGTGACGGTCGACGGTGAGATTATCATTGCGGGAAGATACCCAACCAACGAGGAATTTGTAAAGCTTCTCGATCTTAGCGAGGATATACTGAAGAAGCAAAGTAAGCCCCTGACAGTAAAGATCAAGAAGAACTCAAAAGCCTGCGGCTGCAAGGGAGGCTGCTGTTGATGGAACTGTTTCAACCCATGAACCTTCCTTTAACGAAGTACCTGTTTTTTACGGGTAAGGGCGGCGTAGGGAAAACCAGCGTTGCGTGTGCCACTGCGGTTACGCTTGCCGACAGCGGCAAGCGGGTAATGCTTATCAGCACCGATCCTGCATCTAACCTGCAGGATGTATTCTCGATAGAGCTTAACAACAAGGGGACGCCTATCCCGGATGTTCCGAATCTTATAGTGGCGAACCTCGACCCCATCAAAGCCGCAGCAGAGTACCGCGAAAGCGTGATTGCTCCTTATCGCGGCAAGTTACCTGTGTCGGTTATCGCCAATATGGAGGAACAGCTTTCCGGTTCTTGCACCATTGAAATTGCAGCGTTTAACGAGTTTTCTACCTTCATCACGGATACTGAGGTGCAGCAGGAATACGATCATGTTATTTTTGATACCGCGCCTACCGGTCATACCCTACGGATGCTTCAACTCCCGTCCGCTTGGAGTAATTTCATAAGCGAAAGCACGCACGGAGCGTCCTGCTTAGGGCAGCTTTCAGGCTTGGAAAGTAAGAAAACCATGTACAAGAATGCGGTTGAAACGCTGGCTGACGGAAGCCTTACAACGCTAATCCTCGTCACCCGCCCTGAAACCGCACCTTTTGAGGAAGCGCAACGGTCTTCCGACGAGCTTTCTGCATTAAGCGTTAACAATCAAATGCTGGTCGTAAACGGCGTATTGATGGAACACAGCGATGCGTTATCACTTAGTCTTTACCAAAAGCAGCAAGCGGCTCTTGCCGCGATACCGGAAGGCCTGCGTATATTCTCGCTCTACATGGTCCCTCTAAGGGCTTATAACGTTATGGGCCTCGATAATATTCGCGCATTGTTTCATACAGACCGAATGACCGTTCATACGCAAACTTTGAACGCCGCATACATCCCCTCACTAAACGATGTGACAGATGAACTTAATGTAGAGGGCAAGCGCGTCATTTTCACCATGGGAAAGGGTGGCGTAGGCAAGACTACCGTTGCCGCCGCTATCGCACTGGGACTTGCCAAACGGGGAAAGAAAGTCCACCTTACCACAACTGACCCCGCCGCGCACTTAAATTTTGTCCTGGATGAAACGAGCGGCGTTTCCATGAGCCATATCGATGAAGTCAAGGAGCTGAATAAGTACCAGTCCGAAGTTCTTTCTATGGCTCGTGCGTCGGGCATGAGCGATGAAGACATTGCCTATGTGGAGGAAGATTTACGCTCCCCATGCACGCAGGAGATTGCCGTGTTCCGTGCTTTTGCGGAAATCGTAGAAAAGGCCGACGAACAGGTAGTGGTGATCGACACCGCGCCTACCGGTCACACGCTGCTATTACTGGAATCTACGCAAAGCTACAATCACGAAATACAGCGCACTAAGGGCGAAATTCCCGCATCGGTAAGGCGGCTGCTGCCGAGGTTGAAGTCCGAGGAAACCGAGGTCATTATTGTGACATTACCGGAAGCAACTCCCGTTTATGAAGCGCTTCGCTTGGAGGGTGATCTAAAACGCGCAGGCATAGCTGCCAAATGGTGGGTGGTCAATCAATCCCTTTATGGAATGAACACAACCAGCCAAATGCTGGTCTCAAAAGCGGCCGGCGAGGTGGAATGGATAAACCGGGTTGATGAACACGCGGATGGCAAATTTGCGCTGATTGCGTGGAACGCTCATCAAATTAAGGGCGAACGCCTGCTGGCGCTGTAAAGAAGGAGAAACATATGATAAAGGTCGCATTTATCTGCGTCCATAACTCCTGCCGCAGCCAGATTGCGGAGGCGCTAGGGCATCATTTTGCCAAAGATGTTTTTGAAAGTTATTC
>JAEWZS010000003.1 GCA_023458355.1 Bacillota bacterium | reverse complement strand
GTACATATACTCGCGGTAATCGGGGTTTATGGGGTGGCCGACGGTCGCAATAGTCACATTGGGGCCAAACATAACGCTTTTGCCTATGATGATTTTGCCGTCGTCCACGAAATTGCAGTTAAAATTGAGGTAGCAGCCTTCGCCTAACTCAATGTTTGTACCGTAGCAGAAGTAAAAAGGCGGCTCTATCCAAGCTTTGGTTTCGCTGCCGAATATCTCGTTCATAAGCTTCATACGTTTTTCAAGCTCATCAGGCCCCGTTTGATTGAACGCAAACATCCTGCGCTTGGCATGAAGCCTGTCATCGGGAAGCCCTTCGCAATAGTCGGTAAACAGTTTCCCGGAAGCGATTCTTTCTCGCATCGTCATAGCGTCTCACTCCTTTTGTAGTTATGAAAGCTCTCTTGTGATGTTGTTGAGCCATTTGTATTTTTTGTAGCGCATGAGCGCTATGGGAAGCTTTATAAACTCATCAAGGTTAATTACAGCATACAGCAACACCGGCGGTACTTGTAACACAAATGCACACACATAGCTTAAAGGCAATACAATGCCCCACATAACGACCGTATCGCACAAAAATCCGAATTTAGAATCCCCGCCCGCACAGAATATGCCGCCGATGATGGTGGAATTGAGCGACTTGCCTACGCAGTAGAACGCGCAAATAGATAGCATCCCGTTTAAACTATCTCTTGAAGCAGGCGTAAGGTTCACCGTCAAAAATACCATGGGCTTTATAAGAAGCACAAAAAGCCCTGCGGCTATGCCGAAAAGCAGCGCATACAAAACGGTTCTGTCACCTGCGCGCTTTGCTTTGCCCCGGTCGTTATTGCCAAGGTATTTCCCGACGAGCACGGAGCCTCCACCCGCAATGCCCACACATAGCACCACGGCGAGGTTTTTTACAACCGAGGCAACCGCGTTTGCCGCAACCATATCAGAGCTTACATGCCCAATGATGGCCGCAGTCGCGGTCAGCGCACCACCCCAAACGAGGAAGTTACCCTGTACGGGCATGGTATATTTGAGGAAGTCTTTCAAAAGATACTTTGCGGTATCGCTTTTCGCAGGCAAAGAAAAGCGAACGGGGCTTTTTGTTTTTGCGTGTATGTAGCAGCACAAAAGCTCAACAAAACGCGCAAAGGATGTCGTAATGCCTATGGCAAGCACCGCTTTTTCGGGCATGCCGTAAAAGAGCACGAAAACGCATAATGCAGAAAGCAAAAGGTCGAGTATAAGTGAGCCTGAGCTAAAATACGCGCTCAAGCGCGCATTTTCCATGCTTTTTAATACGCTCAGGTAAATCTGCGACAATCCCATGAAAAGGTAGGAAAAAGAAACCGCCTTCAAATACTTCGCGCCTAAAAACACGAGCTCGATATCCGGCGTGAAGATAAGCATAAGTGAACTCGGAGCGAAAAATGACACTGTAAAGAAGGCGAGCGAAACAGTCGTTGAAAACGCGCAAGCGATGCTTAAAACATGCTCGATTGCACGTATATCCTTTTTGCCCCAATATTGCGCAGTTAAAATACCGGCACCTGTTGTAAGCCCAAAGTAGAAAAGCGAAAGAAAAAACGTAATTTGCCCCGCAAGTGATACGGCGGACATCGCAGTTTGGCTCACAGCAGAAAGTACAAGCACGTCCGTCATGCTCACGGCCGCAGAGATAAGGTTTTGTAAAGCGATTGGGAGAACGAGCGCGATAAGCGATTTTTGAAATGCCTTACGGTCGTCTCGCAAATCAAAAGCGGGGGAGGCGCCGTTGTTCATTTTAACTGGCTCCTTGATAAGAATGGCATAATTGTACATAATACTGCTTGCCGTGTCTGCTAACATTGGCTATGATACTGTTAAAATCGTATAATTCGGAGGGTGAAGTATGGCTTCCGCACTGGAGGTGTTTTCCGATTTATCGGAGCGCCTCAACTACAATCTACCAGATTTTCCGTTGTACGTACGCCGCGGCGAGCTCATGCAGTTTGACCGCTGTGCTGCCGCCTGCCATTGGCATTCCGATCTCGAGTTTATACTTGTGCTCGATGGGTGCATGGACTATTTTGTAAACGGTCAAATCGTTTCGCTTAAGCAAAACCGGGGTATTTTTGTTAACGCCAAGCGCCTTCACTACGGTTTTTCAAACAATATGGAGGATTGCAGCTTCTTAGTCGCGGCGGTGCACCCGTCGCTTATAGGTGTGGGGGATTGTAAGGCGTATTTTGAAGAAAAGTTTGGAGCCGCCTCGGAGGATTACATTGTATTAGCTGAAGAAACACCATGGCAAAAACAGGCGCTTACCATGGTAAGGCGCCTGTACGATGAAATGCATGGAATAAAAAACCCTTTAAGGCTGCTGGCTTTCGCTGCAGAACTTTGCGCGCTTGTCGGGGATCATATTTTACCTGCGGCAGCGCATACAAACGACGAGCAATGGGCTGCTGTGCGCAAGATGACGGGGTATATTCATCTCCACTACGGCGAAAAGCTGACGCTTGAACAAATTGCCGCTGCAGGTGCGGTGTGCAGAAGCTCCGCCTGCGCGCTTTTTAAAAAACACATAGGCATTTCACCAAACACTTACCTCATCCGCTACCGCGTGCAAAAGGCATGTGAAATGCTCCGCGATACCAACCGCTCCGCAGTTGAGATCGGCCTTGCGTGCGGTTTTCAAAGCGCAAGCTATTTTTCACGCTCCTTTAAGCAGGAAACAGGCCTTGTCCCAAAGGCATATAAAAGGCAGGCGGGGATGGGGAAATAGAAGCGAAATTTACCTACTTCTCTAAACCTAATAGTGCCGACCTTGCATAAAGCTCAGCACCTAAGGGGAGCGAGGCATCGTCGGTTTCAAAATCGGGGCTGTGCCAGTGTGCGTTTTCCTTATCCGGGTATCCTGTGCCGAGCCAGTATAAAAACGCGGGCACCTCTTGTCCGTAAAGTGCAAAATCTTCACCGCCCATGTCGGGACGCGGGGATACGACGCCCGATTCGCCAACCGTTTCTGTAGCGGCGTTTGTCGCAAGCGGCATAAGCTCGCTTGCGTTTTTCGTAATGGGGGCGAGCGGGTGAATACTAATTTCAATTTCGCAGCCGTAGGCGGCGCAAATACCCTCCGCCATGGATTGTAGGCGTTCTTTTGCGGTGTTGTAGGCTTCATCGCGGTGAAAGCGAATGCTGCCTGTTATCGTCATGGTGCTTGGCACAAAATACTCAGGCGCATCCGTATTTACGGAGCATACCGCGCAAACGAGCGCATCAAACGGGTCGGTCGTGCGGCTTATGATGGTCTGTATGGCGTTTACTTGGCTTGCAC
>JAEWZS010000002.1 GCA_023458355.1 Bacillota bacterium | reverse complement strand
CCGATGGCGAGCTGCAGTGTGCGGGGGATAGATTTAATGATTGCTTTTCTGACATTGGTGACTGTGATGATGATGTTGATAAGACCGCAGATAAACACCATCGCCAACGCCTGCTGCCATGAAAAGCCGAGGCCGAAGCAGACCGTATAGGTAAAGAATGCGTTTAACCCCATGCCCGGTGCAAGCGCGTAGGGAACGTTTGCGATAAGCCCCATGACTAAGGTACCTATTACGGTGGCGATGATGGTGGCGACGTAAACGCCGGCCGGGTTCATACCGGATTCACCCAGTATGATGGGGTTTACGAAGATGATGTACGCCATGGTGAAGAAAGTTGTGATGCCCGCTATGATTTCCGTGCGGACATTGGTGCCGTGTTCCTTCAGTTTGAACATAGTTAACCTCCCATTCCTCGTAGTGTAATGTAAATAAGTTCCAAATCGAACTGCAGGAATCCTTTGCATAATTACATATTTTCCCCGTTCGATTTACACGTTCATTTTATCGATATGTGAACATTCTGTCAACATTAATATAAGTTATACCTCTGCATTTATACCCCACAAAGTGCCGTATTATCTAACCTATTTACATATTTTGGAAGACTGGCAATAACATTTCAGTTTACACCTTTTCTTATAAATAAATTACGGCCCGCACAGCAGGCCGTAATTGTTGATTTGTGTATAGTTTATGCTTAGTTTTCCTGTTGCTCCGGCTTCTTCTTTTCGCCGATGCTGAGAAGCAGGTTCAATAGTATGCCGAAGATTGCGGCGCCCGCGATGGCAGGTACCTGCATGCCGAAGAAGTCGAGCGTACCGCCATATACATAGTTCGTACCAAGGCCAATCACCATGATGCAGGCGATGACGGCAATGTTCTTAGCGCTGAACATGTCGCACTTCTTATCGATAAGGATCGCGATACCCTGTGCGGCAATGGCACCGAAGAGGTAAATTTCAAGACCGCCGATAACCGCGAGAGGGATGCCGTAGATTACGCCGATGAGCGGTGTGAAGCAGGAGACGATCATCGCGATGACGGCGGCGACTAACATCACGGGCACGCTAAACACGCGGGTGATTGCCATGGTGCTGATGTTTTCGCCATAGTTCGTGCCGGCGGGTCCGCCCACGAAGCCGGAGATCATATCGCAGATGCCGTCGCCGATGAGGTTGCGGTCAAGCAGCGAAACCATGTCGTATTTCTTTGTAGCACCCTTTGCACGAGCCACATCGTTTACGTAGATGTCAAGCTGGTATACATGCGCTGTGGATTCGGGGATGGTTGCAATGGCGATAGGCATGATTGCGGCAACCGCGGCCCACGATACCTTGGGCAGTGAGAAGGCAGGAAGTGCGAATATGCTGCCGTCGCCAAGCTTCCACGTGGAGGCGGAGAGCACTTCGGGCGGGAGGCTTCTGAAAAGGCTTTCACCGCCTAATGCCTGCACGATAAACGCCGTCAAACAACCCACGCCCGCACCTAGCAGCAGCGGAAGCTGGCCTAAGAAACCCTTGAGGTATTTGGAAAAGAAGATTGTGGAAAGAAGCGTGGCTAAGGATACGATCCATACGACGTCTGTGTTGCCCGCTGCGGGAGCCGCGTCGCTTAATGCGTTACCCGCAAGCGTTAAGCCTATAATCATGGCAACAGGGCCTGTAACGGCAGGCGGCAGCACCTTTTCAACGGCATTACGTCCGGCAAACTTCACGAGGAAGCCCGCTGCGATGGACACAAGACCCGAAGCTATAATACCGAATTGCGCAATTTGTATCGCCTCAACCGGTAGTATTCCGCCTGCGCTTCTTTGGAAGCCCTGCGCGGCAACGAGGCCCGATATGGCCGAAAGGTAGGCAAAGCTTGAGCCGTAGTAGAGAGGCAGCTTTTTGCCGGTAATGAATGTGAAGCAAAGTGTAGCAATACCGCTTGCAAAGATGGTAGTGGATACCTGGAAACCCGTTATGAGTGCGACTGTGATGGTTGCCGGGAACATGACGATGACCTGCTGCAGTGCGTACAGCAGCAACTTCCCGAGTGGTGGCCGCTCATCCGGCAGATAACCTGTTACCTTCATACTTTCCATGTTCTTCTTGTCTCCTTTCGTTATTGGAAAAGTTAAAAAAACAGCACGCCCGTTAGGGACGTGCCGTATCAACCGAGAAAATAATAATGCCTTTTTTGAAAACAGGACCGGTGAAAAAAAGAAACAGCGATGGTGTCTTTATCGGAAATTTACGGTTCACCACATCGCACATACTTACTCACCTGCCGCCGTATTTTTGCCATTCTATCACAGCTTGTTCATGAATGCAATATGGATTTCACAATATTTTCGACAAAGTTTTTGGACGCTTGGAAAAGGCTTATATGTGTGGGAGTTTGGTGTGCTCGTGCTCCGTTGGTAGCCGCGGGGATTCTTCGCTTCGCTCAGAATGACAGAAAACTCCGGCTCTTTACCCATGGTGGTCTTCACGATGCCCGTTACCCCACTGTCATTCTAAACGGAGCAAAGCGGAGTGAAGAATCCCCTGCATGGAGCCACAAGAGTAGCGGGAAAATGCAGGGTGTGTGACAAACTCTCCTCTATAGCCCCAGGGGATTTCTCGCTTCGCTCGAAATGACAGTGAAAACCGGTAGTTCTGAGAAATGCGTGGTGCACGTTCTTCCGCTGTCATTCTAAACAGAGCATAGCGGAGTGAAGAATCCCCTGCATGGAGCCGCATGAGTTGCGGGAAAAAAAGAGGGCGATGCGTTCCCCACTGTCATTTCGAACGCAGCGAAGCGGAGTGAGAAATCCCCTTCATGGAGCCGTGAAAATTACGGGACAGACCCCCTCAAACCCCAATACCTTTTTCGCGGGCATAGTGAAACACATACTGCTGCAAAATACCGCTTACAGGGCCTAGGTTTTGTATTGTCACTTCAAGCTCCGTCTTCTTCGGCTCTGCACCGTCGAAAAACAACATGCGCATGGCGCGCTTCATCCACACGTCCATGGGAAAAGCATCCGAATGAGATAGCGAGAACAAAAGCACACAATCCGCCACCTTCGCTCCAACGCCGGGGAATGTTTGCAGCGCACGCCGCGCCTCACAAAGCGGCAAATCACGAAGCGCCATAAGATCGAAACCCTCCGCCACCATCCGTGCGCTTTCGCGCAAAAAAGGTGCGCGGTAGCCCGTCCCAAGTTCTCGAAGCTCCTTTTCGCTAAGCTTTGCAATGGCTGCAGGCATCGGGAAACGATGGTACAAAAACACATCATCCGTCACAAGCTCCCCTACCGCCTCACACAGGGCTGTTACGATTTTTTGAATGCGCTTTACGTTGTTGTTGGCGGATAGTATAAAGCTAATTAGTGTTTCAAAAGGATCCTGGTTAAAAATGCGGATGCCGGACGCGTAATCAAGGCAGCCTTTGAGC
>JAEWZS010000001.1 GCA_023458355.1 Bacillota bacterium | reverse complement strand
CAACGCTGCCGATGCTCTCAAGCCACTTCATCACGAGACCGCAGATATAGATGGACCAGCAGGGAGGTGTGTTGTACATGGAGTCATTCTTGGCAAGGATGGAATAATCCATCATGACGGGCGTGTTGGGCATAGCATTCCCAAGAAGGTCTTCGCGGATGATAACAACCGTAAGGCCTGCGGGTGCTATGTTCTTTTGTGCGCCGGCATAGATAAGGGCAAACTTGCTTACATCGATAGGCTCGCTCGCGATACAGGAGGAAAGGTCGGCTACGAGGGGCACATTGCCCGTATCGGGGATATAGTTGAAGCGGGAGCCGTAGATGGTGTTGTTGTAGCAGATGTGTACATAGTCGGCTTCGGGATCGAGGTCCAACTCGTTCTGCTGCGGGACGCGGCAGAACTTTTCGTCCTTGGTGGAGCCGGCGATGCGTACCTTGCCGTACTTTTGTGCCTCTTCATAGGCCTTGGAGGAGAAATTGCCGCTCAATACATAGTCAGCTTTGCCGTTTTTGGTCATCAGGTTCATGGGTACCATGGCAAATTGCAGTGTGGCACCGCCTTGTAAAAACAACACCTTGTAGTTATCGGGAATGTTCATGACTCTGCGCATGGACGCTTCCGTCTGTACGATAATGCTGTCGTACACCTTGGAGCGATGGCTCATTTCCATTACGGACATGCCGGAACCTTCGTAATCCATCAGATTGTCGCGCGCGCTCTCAAGCACGGGAAGCGGCAGCATCGAAGGACCCGCGGAAAAGTTATAGATCCTTGCCATTATTCTTTCTCCTGTTCCTCATAATAGTAGTTTTTATATTGTTCGAGCATTTGCTCGACGGGTTTCGTAAAGCATAAGGTTTGAGGGGCTAAACGCCTAAAACTGAGTAAGGCAACCTAAAAAAGAATTTTCCTCCCTCAAAATTAATTATATTCCAATTACATCCGGAAAGCAAGAAAACAGCATAGTTTTGCGTGAATATATTAAGTTTGAAAGCTTCGCCCAAAATATATACATTTTTTCTCTATTCGAACACGCAGTTATGCTGGACTTAACATTGGCAAGCATGTATAATCAGACTGTATATACAACAAAAATATGCAAACCGGGGGAACCATGGAAGCTTTCGTTAAACAATCTTCCGAAATCGGCAGACTAAAAAGTGTACTGTTGCATCGACCGGACATTGAAGTCGCGCAGATCATACCTGAATACCTCGAACAGATGCTTGCTGAGGACACACCTTATGTGCCTGCGGCGCAGAAGGAGCACGACGTTTTTGCAGACACGCTTCGCAATAGCGGCGTGGAAGTGCTGTATTTGAAGGATTTGTTTTGTGAGGCGCTCACCACACATCCCGAAGCGCGCGAACTGTTTGTGGACGATTATATCGCCGCTGCCGGTGTTCCCGGGGAGGGCCTTCGCCGCGCCGTGCGGGAGTATCTTTTACAAAAGGACATAAAAGGCCTCTTTTTTGAAGTATCCAAGGGCGTTATGCGAAAAGATCTTAACGCACTTGCAGATAAGCCCATACAGCTTCTTGTGAACGAACCTTATCCCTTTATAACCGATCCCGTGCCCAACGCCTACTTCACGCGCGATGTCGGCGTATGCATAGGCAATGGCATGATCATAAGCTCCATGAGCAAGCCCTCCCGCATGCGAGAAACGCTGGTGCTTCGCTACATCCATAAATACCATCCGCGCTTTACAAAGCATGAAGTGCCACTTTGGTACGACGGTGAACCGGGCTATAAAATCGAAGGCGGCGACGTACTCGTTTTGAGCGATAAAACGCTTGCCATAGGCTGCGGCGAGCGCACCTGTGTGAGCGCGGTGGAATGCGTGGCCAACAGGCTGTTGAAAGAGGGCTACGAGCGCATACTTTTGTTTAACAACCCCCGCTCTCGAAAATTCATGCATCTTGACGTACTCTTTACAATGGTGGATTACGATAAATTTCTTGTACATCCGTATATTGCCAACAAGGAATGTGAGATATATGAGCTTACCGCAAATGGCGGTTTAAACGTTTCATGTGTTACCGAATCGTTAGATGACATGCTAAAGCGAACCTTAAAGCTTTCCGCCGTTAAGCTCATCCGCGTAGGCGGTGATGACCCCATTGCCACAGCGCGAGAGCATTGGAACATGGGTTCAAACTCTCTTACCATTTCGCCCGGCAACGTGATTACCTACGACCGCAACGACGTGACCAATGAGCTTCTCGTAAAGGCAGGCGTGAAAGTGAACGCCATCCCGGGCAGCGAGCTTGCACGCGGCCGCGGCGGCCCGAGGTGTATGAGTATGCCGATACACCGCGACTAAGCTTCGCTTTCGCAAAAATGGCTGTGGCCATTTTTGCGAGGGGGCTTGCACATCCGCCTCTCGCGCTTCGGCGCTCCCACCCTTCGGGTACTACTGATGTCGCCTGCGGCGACAATTAAGGTTGCGGGCGGCGGATGTGAGAGGAACGAAAGGCTCCGCCTTTCATCCGTTTTGACACGCGAGGCCCAAAGGCCGAGGCCTGAAGGCGTCTCCCGCCGCAAGGCTCCGGCTCTGCCGGGCATGTACATGTCGTCAAAGCCGGAATAAAATTAAGGGGTTGTGACCCCTTAATAATCCCTGAGAGCGGGGGCGCTGCCCCCGTACCCCCTGTAGGGGCGGTTAGTATCCGCCCGTGTGTTGGAATCGGTTTAAAAATGTAGGGCGGGATAAGTTCATCCCGCCTCTTTTTTATTCCCTGTAAGCCCCTATAATCTCGCCGAAAAATACTGTGTGCGGGTCGCCGTTGCCCAGCTTTTGGTTTGCACCGTAATAGTGCTTTAGGAGCGCTTCATCCATCATATCTTTTTGCAGCTTGTCCGTTTCAAAATCCACATGAAGCAGCGTTTTGCAGGCAAAATGGATATTGCAGCCACTAAGGGCGGGCACAAGGCCATCGCCCAGGGAGGTGAACGTAAAACCAAGCTCTTGTGCCTTATTTACGTCGCGTCCGGATTTTGTACCGCAGTAGGCAAGTTCCTTCTTCATGGTTCCTTCTTTGGGTACGGATATCGTAAACAAGCCTGATTGCATCAAATCATAGGTATAGCGCGATTTACGTACGAATACCGTGCAGGTCGGCCTCTTCCAAACAACGCCCCATTGGCACCAGCCTATTGTCATGGCGTTTGGTACATCGCCGCCCGCGAGCAAAAAAGCACCTTCCTTGAGCTGCGCTGAAGCCTCGCCCATCGCATCTTCCATGGTTATCTTTCTCATAGTACATCCTCCGTTTCTAAAAACATAACACGCTGATCGTAGGGCGTGCAATGTTTAAGAAAAGTATAGCATGTCGCTGAACCGTCCGCATAGACGAAAGGAACGACATCCATCCTAAAATACGTGAAAATGTGTTTATGGAGGCGGCTATGGAAACGTATTGGAATCAAACTGTGCAAAAGAAGAAGGAATACGAGGAACTGACAGGCGAGCACGATGCGGATGTCGTCATCATCGGCGGCGGTATCACGGGAGCGCTTGTATCGTACAAACTAAAAGAAAAGGGGATTGAGTCCGTCATTTTAGAGGCGGATAAAGTCGGCA